>DASUUP010000454.1:0-7155 GCA_036373995.1 Acidimicrobiia bacterium | reverse complement strand
CCACGTCCGGCAAGTGATGTTTTAGGGCCTGCAACCGACCTGAGGGTGCATAGTCGGGGTCCCGTGACGCCGGGACCAATGCCTCTGTGCCGCAGACCCTCAGCGACCGCAAGATCGACACATGAGACGGAGAGCCGGGTTGCTCCTCGCACTGGGTGACGTGGCGACGGCCATTTGCGGTACCAGCACTGATCGTCCGGGGGTTCTCCACCTGGATCGGCCGTCGTGTCGACCGCTCGGGCAGCTTCGCTGACGAAAGGAGTCTGTGATGACACAAGCCATTGGATACGTCAGATGGTTCGACGAGCTCGGCGTCGGAGACGTCGCAGAAGTTGGAGGCAAGAACGCCTCTCTCGGTGAGCTGTACCGGGAGCTGACGCCGCTGGGAGTCAAGGTGCCCAATGGGTTCGCCGTCACCGCAGACGCCTATCGCGACACGCTCACGGCGGCAGGAGCATGGGATGGGTTGCAGGAGGTTCTCGACGGTCTCGACAAAGGGGATGTAGCCGATCTGGCCAGAAGAGCTCGTCGGGCCCGTGAGATCGTATACGACTCGTCTCTGCCCGATGAACTCCGGTACCAGATCGTCGACGCCTACCACCACCTCGAGTCGGAGTACGGGCACGACCTGAGTGTGGCGATCCGCTCCTCGGCGACCGCAGAGGACCTTCCGACCGCCAGTTTCGCAGGCCAGCATGAGACCTTTCTCAACGTACACGGGGCCGAGAGGGTGTTGGAAGCGTGTCGCCGCTGTTTTGCATCGCTTTTCACCGATCGAGCGATCTCTTACCGAGTCGACAAGGGATTCGATCACCTGAGCATCGGTCTCTCCGTCGGCGTCATGAAGATGGTGAGGTCAGACCTCGCCAGCAGCGGGGTTCTATTCACGCTCGACACGGAATCCGGTTTTCGTGACGTCGTCTTCATCACCGGTGCATACGGTCTAGGAGAGAACGTGGTCCAGGGGGTCGTCGATCCCGACGAGTTCTACGTGCACAAGCCGACGTACGAGAAGGGCTATCGAGCGGTGCTGCGTCGCAACCTGGGGCGCAAGCAGATCCGCATGGTCTATGCACAGGGCCGGGGTGGACAAACGACGGCCAACGTGCCTACACCCGACAGCGAACGGCAGAGGTTTTGCCTGACAGATGAAGAGGTTCTGACCCTGGCCGGCCAAGGGATGGCCGTAGAGCGTCACTACAGCGAGACAGCCGGACACCCCATGCCGATGGACATCGAATGGGCCAAGGACGGGGTCGACGGTCGGCTGTATCTCGTTCAGGCTCGACCCGAGACCGTTGCATCGCAGAAGGAGACGGCCAGTCTCCGGGAGTACCGCGTGCATCCCGAGGACGACCCTCTGGTCGAGGGTCGAGCGGTCGGCTCATCTGTGGCCATCGGCCCGGTACGCGTCGTCAAGTCGACAACAGAGCTGTCGGCGTTTCAGCCGGGAGAGGTGCTGGTCGCCGATACGACGACACCCGACTGGGAACCTGTGATGAAAACCGCAGCCGCCATAGTGACCAACCGAGGCGGGCGAACCTGTCACGCAGCGATCGTCGCCCGCGAATTGGGGATCGCCGCGGTCGTGGGTGCGGAAGACGCCACCGAGGTCCTGGCGACCGAGTCGACAGTGAGTGTCTCCTGCGCGCAGGGTGACATCGGGTTCGTCTACCGCGGTGAGTTGCCCACCGAGATCATCGAGATCGACCAGACCGACGTCCCTGAGACCAGGACTGACATCATGGTGAATCTGGGAAATCCTGACCTTGCGTTCGGGATGTCCTCGCTACCTGCAGATGGGGTAGGGCTCGCCCGGATGGAGTTCATCATCTCGGAGTCGATTCGGGCCCATCCGATGGCTCTCCTCGATCCCGGGGCGGTCGACGATCCTGAAGAACGCGCCGCCATCCTCGAGATGATCGACGGTCATGCCGACGGGTCTCACTACTTCGTCGAGCGCCTTTCCGAGGGTGTCGGGACGATCGCAGCCGCCTTTTACCCGAGACCGGTCATCGTCAGGATGTCTGACTTCAAGACCAATGAGTACGCCAGCCTCATCGGTGGCCGCAGCTTCGAGCCCGTCGAGGCCAACCCGATGCTGGGGTTCCGGGGCGCCTCCCGCTACGCGCATCCGGCGTATCGGGACGGATTCGCCCTGGAGTGCAGAGCCATGAAGCGGGCCCGGGAAGAGTTGGGCCTCACCAACATCAAACTCATGATCCCCTTCTGCCGACGAGTCGAGGAAGGAGAGCGGGTCCTCGAGGTCATGGCGGACAACGGGCTCCGTCGTGGGGAGAACGGGTTGGAAGTCTACGTCATGTGTGAGATCCCCAACAACGTGGTGCAAGTCGAGGCTTTTGCCCGAATCTTCGATGGCTTCTCGATTGGCTCGAACGACCTGACTCAGCTCGTACTCGGAGTCGACCGCGACTCCGAGCTCGTCGCGTTCGACTTCGACGAGCGCGACGAGGGTGTCATCGAGATGTTTCGTCTGGCGATCACTGGTGCCCACCGCAGCGGCAGACATGTCGGGATCTGTGGCCAGGGACCATCCGACTTCCCAGACCTGGCCGAACGACTCGTCGAGTTCGGCATCGACTCCATGAGCCTCAACCCTGACACGGTCGTCCAGACCAGACAGATCGTCGCCGAAGTCGAGGCTCACGTGGGTAGTGTCGACCTCGCATTGCCAGTGGGCCGGTGACCTCAAGAGAGATCATCGCCACCGGCAGATCAGGGCTCACGGCCCTGGAAGCTGCGGCGCGGCTCGAGGCGGTTGGCCCCAACCAGCTGCCGGTGCCGCGTGGACCTGGTGTCTGGCGACAACTCGTAGCTCAGTTCTTCCACTTCTTCGCCATCCTCCTCTGGGTCGCAGGGGGGCTCGCCTTCGTGGCCGACCTTCCGCAGCTGGGACTCGCCATCTTCGGGGTGATCATCCTCAACGGGATCTTTGCCTTCGTGCAGGAACACCGAGCCGAGAGGGCCGGAGAGCGTCTCCGCGAGATAGTGCCGAGACGCGCCACAGTCATCCGCGATGGACACCACCAGGAGATAGAAGCCGTCGACCTGGTCCCCGGAGACCGGGTGGTACTCGCCGGCGGGGACCGGATCAGCGCCGATATGTCTGTCGTCGAGGCTCACTCCCTGAGAGTTGACGAGTCGATCCTGACCGGGGAGAGCGTCCCCCTCGACAAGGACGTTGGCGACTCTCTCTACTCGGGCACCTTCGTAGTCGAAGGTGAGGGATTCGCTGTGGTCGGTGCCACAGGTTCCACCACGAGGCTCGCCTCGATGGCCGCTCTCACTATCGGGGTACGGCGGCATGTCACCCCGCTCGCCCGTGAGATCCGCCGACTCGTGCGCACAACCACTTTCATCGCAGTTGGTGTTGGCCTGGTCTTCATCGTCGCCAGCACGGCGCTCGGTGTCGACTTCCAGTCGGGTCTGATCTTCGGAATCGGAGTGATGGTCGCCCTCGTCCCCGAGGCGCTGCTGCCCACCGTGACCCTCTCACTGGCGATAGGAGCACAGCGAATGGCGTCCCACCACGCACTGGTCAGACGTCTCGAGGCCGTGGAGACCCTTGGGTCGACCACCTTCCTCTGCACCGACAAGACGGGAACCTTGACCCAGAACAGAATGGCGGTCGTGGAGGTGTGGACCCCTCATGGGACCGCCAGAATCAGCGGTACGGGCTACGAGCCACAGGCCGACATCGAAGTTCCTTCCCAGGAGGTAGCGGCCACGATCCGCCGGGTGGCTCTTGCGGCGAGACGATGCTCCACCGGTCGTGCCATTCCCGAAGGGGCGACATGGGTTGCGGTCGGAGATCCGATGGAGGCGGCTTTGGACGCGTTCAGCCTTCGAGTCGGGGTCGCGATAGAGGAAGAGAAGTCGATCGATCCGGAGGTCGCCCGCTTTCCTTTCGACGCGCGCAGGAGACGGATGTCGGTCATGACCACTAAAGGTGTCCATGTCAAGGGTGCCCCGGACTCGGTGTTTCCGGTGTGTGACAACGCCTCGCAGGCTGCATTCAAAGCCGTCGAAGATCTTTCAACACGAGGGCTGCGGGTGCTCGCGGTCGCGGTGGGGCCCGCGCAATCGAGCTCAGAGGCTGCTGACGTCGAGCGGAATCTCGAACTCATCGGCTTGGTCGGGCTGGAGGACCCACCGCGACCCGGGGCGGCCGCCTCTGTCGCCGCCTGCCGCTCCGCGGGGGTGAATATCGCCCTGGTGACCGGAGACCACCCGTCCACGGCAAAGGCGATCGCGGACGAGGTGGGGATATTCCTGCCCGGGGCTCCGGTCCTGACGGGCTCCAGCCTTCCCGCAGACGACGCGCTCCTCGGTGCCTTGGTGGACCGGGACGGCGCGGTGATCAGCAGAGTCACGCCGGAGGACAAGCTCCGTATTGCGCGGATCTTGAGAGGTAGAGGACACGTCGTTGCCATGACCGGAGACGGTGTCAACGACGGCCCTGCATTGCGAGAGGCGGACATCGGCATCGCCATGGGTCTGAGCGGGACCGATGTCGCCAGGGAAGCGGCCGATCTGGTCCTGCTCGACGACGACCTGGGCACGATCGTCGCGGCCATCGGCCAGGGGCGTGCCACATTCGTCAATGCCCGTCGATTTCTCACCTACCACTTGACAGACAACGTAGCCGAGATAACTCCCTTCCTGATGTGGGCACTATCCGGCAATCGGATTCCGCTCGCCCTTGGAGTGCTCCAGATCCTGGCTCTGGATCTGGGGACGGACACACTTTCCGCCACCGCCCTCGGCGCTGAACCGGCACATCGTCAGGTTTGGGAGGAGCCCCCTAGCCGTGGGCGGCTCCTCGATCGGAAAGTCGCGTTCCGCGCCTTCGGTCTTCTCGGCCCGACGGAGGCTGCAGCCGAGATGACTGCCTTCTTCGCCGTATTTCTGGCCGCTGGATGGCGTCCGGGCGACAGCTTTCCCGATAGCGCCATGGCGACGGCCACCGGAGCTGCCTTCGCAACGGTGGTCCTGGCGCAAACAGCCAACGCATTCGCTTGCCGGAGCTCGACTCGGCCGGTGTGGCACCTGCCCCTCCGGGGCAACAAACTTCTGATTGGCGCCGTATTGGTCGAGCTGGCCATCGCGGCCATCTTCCTTCTCGTCCCGCCCATTGCAGGGATGCTGGGCCACGAGTCCCCACCTGTCGCAGGATGGGCCATTGCCTTGGCCTCCATCCCGCTGCTGCTTGCGGTGGACACGGTGCACAAGTCGCTACGACGGGTCGCGACCTGAGGATGGCCACCAGGCGGTTCGACTACTTCTTGGGGCTCTTGGACCGACGGGCCTCCACGAGGATGTCTGGACCCGGGTACACGAGACTCTCATGACCATCAGACCAGCGCACGTAATAGGGTGGCTGTCCATGGGAGCCGCGAACCTCCAGGATCTCGGCTTCCCTCGGCGGCTCTCCAACTCGGTGGCCGGAGACCTTGAGCCGGTCGCCAGACTTGGCATGCATCCTTCACCTCCAGATTCCTGTACTCAATCATGATCTGTCCGATCAGAAGACCCCGATAGGGACCAAAGACCCGAGATTCGGCTCTCGATCGGCCGGAGGGCTATCCCCGCTCGTCCTCCTGGTCGTCGTCGGCCCTCATGTCCTCTTCTCTCTGCAATCCCACCGCATCGGCCGTGAAGGCCTCTTGACCGGGTGAGCCTTCGATGAGTGCGGAACCGGGGAGGGTTGCGTCGGGATCTTCGAAGACCTCCACCCCCTGAGCTTCCTCTCGCTCCTTCTCGAGAAGGGCATCGCGATCAGGGCTCTCCAGCAGTTCGGTGCCCTCGGCCTCCTCCCTGGCCTGCTCGAGCAGTGGATCTCTCTTTGCGCTCCTGGCCATGCTTCACCTCCGTGATGTCGATGGGTAGCGGATGGACCTTCATCTCCGATGCTTACCCCAAACGCAGTGTCTCGATAGAGGAAAAGGACCCACATCCGCTGCCTCATACCCCGGATGTGACCCTCGATACCCGGGATGTGATCTTCATACCCGGGATGTGACCTTCTCCCCTAGCGCCGTCTGATCGTGTCGGCTAACTGATGAGAGAGAAGGAAAGGAGGTGACTTCGTGTCCGCAGAACGCGTCCGCAGTTACTTGATGGGACATGGCGTTGGATACGAGACTCAGACCCACCCCGTCGCCTACACCACGAGCGAAGTCGCGGAGGCTCACCATGTCTCGGGCCACCAGATGGCGAAAGCGGTGATGTTGATGGCCGGCGACGAACTCGTGATGGCAGTGGTGCCTGGAGACAGGATGGTCGACTTGGAGAAGACCGCCACCGCGCTCAACGTCGAGGATGTGCGATTGGCGGAGGAAAGCGAGTTCTCCTCCTCATTTCCTGACTGCGAAGGAGGTGCGGAGCCGCCCTTTGGCGCTCTGTACGAGATTCCGACGCTGGTCGACAACGGGCTGAACGATCGGATCACGTTCAACGCCGGGACCCACACGGAGACGATCACCATGGATCTGAGGGACTACCTGGAGCTGACTCATCCGAAGAGGGCCGACCTGGTGGTCGGATCGCGATGACCACCAACGTCTCCCTCGACGGGAAGCGCAGCACCGGTACCGATCTCCTTCGGACACTCGACCGGCTGTCGGCGATAGAGAGCGGACAGGGTCCGATCCTCTCCGTGTACTTGAAACTCGACCCCAAGCGCAAAGAGTGGATGCCGATTCTGCCCAGACTGAAGAGCCTTCTCGATCCGATCGAGTCACTCGCCACATCGGGAGAGTTGGACCACGTCTCCGCGATGGAGCTCAAGGTCGCCATCGAGGAGACCTTGTCCATGTCCGGAGCGCTGGAGCGGCCGTCCTCCCCCGGGGTTGGCCTGTTCTTCGGTCCCAGCACCGGGCTCGCGGAGCGCGTGGACATCCCCGGTCCGACTTGGGATTGTGCCATCGTGGGGCCGAGGCCATACCTGAGGCCTCTCCGGGCCGCGCTGGATGGTTTTCATCGAATCGCCGCGGTTGTCATCGATGCACGCAGGGCCGAGATCTTCACCTTCTACGCCGGCGAACTGCTCGACCGCGAGGCACTCGAGGCAGCAGAGCTCCGAAAGACGAACCTGGCGGGCTGGTACGGGCTCGACGAACTGCGCAACCGCCA
>DASUUP010000453.1:0-8448 GCA_036373995.1 Acidimicrobiia bacterium | reverse complement strand
AGGTTCCGCCCCGACCGCTGGGATCTCATCGGCGCCGCGATCTGTCTAGTTGGCGTTGCCGTGATCATGTATGCACCCCGGCCGGCCTGACCGGAACGACTCACTCCATGCTCAGTCGCAGCCCGCGGAGGAACTGGGCATTGATGGCGACGACGACCGTCGAAGCACTCATCAGCAAAGCTGCCACCGCCGGACCGAGGACGATCCCGGCCCACGCGAGCGCACCCGCGGCGAGGGGAATCGCCAGAACGTTGTACCCGGCCGCCCAGCCGAGGTTCTGCACCATCTTGCGATAACCGGCTTGGGACAGTCGTCTCACGGAGACGACAGCCCGAGGATCGTCGGAGGCGAGGACGATCCCGGCCGACTCGATGGCGACGTCGGTCCCCGCCCCGATGGCTATCCCGACGTCCGCCTGGGCCAAAGCGGGGGCGTCGTTCACCCCGTCTCCGACCATGGCCACTTTGCTTCCCTCGGACTGGAGCTCAGCCACCTTGGAGTGCTTGTCCTCGGGAAGAACCTCGGCAAGCACCTGGTCGATCCCCAGGTCAGCTGCCACGGCCTCGGCGACCTGTCGGGCGTCACCGGTGATCATTGCCACGCGCACTCCTAGCTGGTGGAGCTCATCGACGGCCTGGCGCGACTCGGGCCGTACCTCGTCTTCCATGGACATCGCCCCGATCACTGCATCATCGATGACGTACAGCACTGCCGCTCCTCGTTGCTGCCATGCGCGTACCGCTTCCTCCAACTCACTCGGGATCTCGATGTCTCTCTCCCGAAGGAGGGCCGGCCCTCCAACTGCCACCCGGGTTCCGGATACCGTGGCCTCGACTCCGCGACCGCTCATCGCCCTGAACTCACTTGCCCGTGGGACTTCGCCTCGCTCGCGGGCCGCCGTCACGATCGCCCTCGCCAGAGGATGCTCCGAGTCCGATTCGACTGCTGCCGCCAACCGGAGGACATGATCCTCGTCCTGGTTTACGGCCATCACGTCCCGCACTACGTGACTCGCTTTGGTGAGAGTCCCGGTCTTGTCGAAGAGGACGACGTCGACGTTGCGCATCTCTTCGAGGGCGAGACGGTCCTTTACCAGTATCCCGTTGCGGGCTGCCATGCCGGTCGAAATCGACACGACCAGGGGGATGGCCAACCCCAGGGCATGAGGACAGGCGATGACCAGAACTGACACGGTGCGCACCACGGCCTCATCGGGTTGGTCAAGGGCCAGCCAAACGAGAACCGTCACGGCCGCGGCCCCGATCGCCACATAGAACAGCAGGGCGGCCGCTCGATCGGCCAACACCTGTGCCCTGGACCGGGACTCCTGAGCCTGAGCCACCAGACGTTGGATACCAGCGAGAGCTGTGTCCTCTCCGACGGCCTCGACCCGGACCCGGATGGAACTGTCGGTGGCCACCGTCCCGGCGATCACTTCGTCTCCCTCTCCCTTGGCCACCGGCTTCGACTCGCCCGTGACCATCGACTCGTCCACTTCGACTTGGCCATCTTCGATGGCCCCGTCTGCCGGCACACGACCGCCGGGCCGGACCAGCACGAGGTCGCCCTTCTCGAGATCTGCGATAGGAACAGTCTCGGTCTCACCACCGACGACTCGCTCGGCCTCGTCGGGCAACAAGTCCGCCAAGGCCGCCAGTGCACCACGAGCCTGGCCGATGGCACGCATTTCCATCCAATGGCCCAGCAGCATCACCGAGATCAGGGCCGCCAGCTCCCACCAGAACTCGAGGTCGAACCAGCCAAAGGTGGTTGCCACCGACGCCGCGAAGGCGACCGAGATCGCCATGCCGATGAGCAACATCATTCCCGGCTGTCGATCACGCGCCTCCCGAACCCCGCCCTTCAGAAAGGGCGATCCCCCGTAGATGAAGATGGAGGTTCCAAGCACAGGGGCGAGCCATTCGGACCCGGGGAAAGCCGGAGCCGTGTAACCGAACCAGCCTTGAATCGTCTCGCTGTAGAAGACGACGGGGATTGTCAAGGCCAGAGAGAGCCAGAAGCGATCACGGAACATGGCGACGCTGTGCCCCTCGTGCTTGTCGTGGCTCTGACCCGCACCTCGAGAGGAGCTTGCCTGGTGACCCTCACCCTGGGGGCCATGGTTCTCATGGTGGTGATCGTTCATATGCCCGTCCATGGCAATCGCCCACGCTATACAGCGCCAGGACGAAGGGCCACAACGCCAGGACGAAGGGCCGGGTGTGCGGGGATTCGCTGACACGTACATTCGAGCCCGACCAGGCACCTGAATCGATGCCGGGCACGGTCAGGAGTCCGGAGTCGTATAGCCTCCCGGCTCAAACAGGAGTCCTGTGAGTCAACGAGCCGCCACCGATATCCGCCACGAGCTCGATAGATCCAGCTCGCTCGGCGCGGTCTGGACCTGGCCCGACCGGTTCGGCCGATGGAAGGTCCCGACCCTGTTCGCGAGTGTCGTGGCTGGGTATGGGCTCGGCTCCCAACTGGCTCTTCTCCTCATCGAGGCATCCGGCCTGCAAGGTGTCCTCTTCATCCCCTCAGGCATCACTGTTGCGTTTCTGCTCCGCCTGCACCGATCTCTCTGGTGGGTGGTGCTGTCGGCCGCCGGTCTTGCCGAACTCGTCATGGACATGATCGGCGGATTCTCGGGATCGCAGGCTGCGGGTTTCGCAGCAGCGAACATCATCGAGCCTCTCGTCGGCGCGTCGATCGTCTACGCGGTCTGCGGAGCGGTCGATCTGGCCCGCCGCCGCGATCTCATCTGGTTCATCATCGGTGGCGTACTCGCCGGACCCGCGGTAGGGGCAGCCATCGGTGCCGGGGCCGACCGGCTGTTCGGTGGGGACGACTTCCTCATCACGTTCGGTCAGTGGTGGCTGGGAGATGCTCTGGGTGTCGTCCTCGTTGGCGGCGCCATCCTGGCATGGGGGTCGAGCCCGGACCGCAAAGCACTCAACTCGCCGAGCGGCATGGTCCTCATTGCAGGGTCAGCCGGATTGACACTCGCGGTGTTCGGTCTCACCGATCTTCCTGTTGCGTTCTCGGTACTCATTGGGGTGATCGTGGCGGGAGTCCTCTTCGGCGTCAGGGCCGTGACGGTGACGGCTCTCGCCGTTGGGCTGACCATTGCCATCGTCCTCTTGTTCCACACTGGTTCATTGATCGTGGGCATGACACCTTCGTCGGCATTGGTGCTCATCAAACTCCAGATCGGGCTCTTCGCTCTCGCCGGTTTGCTCATTGCTGCCGAGTCGCACGAGAGGGAGCTGGCAACGGAGCGAGCGGCGAGATCGGCCCTCGAGTCGGAGACGTGGCGGACTGAACGACAGAAGGACCGTGACCTCGCGGTCAAGGTCCAGCGCGGCCTTCTCCCAGATCAGATTCTGACCCGGCCGGGAGTCGACATCGCTGCTAGATACGAGGCCGCCAGCGATGCGCTGGAAGTCGGGGGCGACTGGTATGACACGATCCAGCTCCAAGGCGAGCGCATAGGGCTCGTTGTCGGCGACATTGTGGGTCACGGGATCGAAGCGATGATCTCGATGGGACGTCTTCGCACTGCCCTTTCGGCATTGGCTGTCCACAACGACGACCCGGCGTCGCTTCTCACCGAGCTGGACCAGTTCGTGAGCGCTACCGTCGGCTCGACCTACGCCACGATCTTCTATGCGGTCCTGGACCTGGATGCACGTACCGTTAGTTACGCTTCCGCTGGGCACCCGCCCGGTTTGCTCGTCACAGTGGACGGTCGCACACGGTGGCTCGATCGAGCCCAGACCGAGCCCATCCACGGACGGCAGTCGAGCCGGATCCAAGCGTCGATCGACTTCGACCCCGGTGCTTCTCTCATCCTCTACTCGGATGGCCTCATAGAGCAGCGAGGCCAGTCCCTGACCGTGGGGCTCGACCTCCTGGAGACTTTCGCTTCCGGTCTGGCCACCGAGACTCCCGACACCATCTGCGATGAGTTGTACGAGCGGCTCGCCGGCAAGACCAACAGGGACGACGACGTCGTAATCCTGGTCACGAGACCAGAGATGGATCTAAATGAATACCACGAGGTCTTCCCGGCCCGACCCGAAGAGTTGCGCAATCTCCGCTCGTCTCTTCGGACTTGGGCAGAGTCACGCAGGCTTTCCCCAGCCGTGAACGACGACCTTCTGATCTCCGTTGGCGAAGCCGTATCGAACTCGGTCCGTCACGCATACCGCGACACGGTGGGCGGCGACGTCACCGTTCGAATCACCATGCTCAACGAGCATATGAATGTCTCAGTTGCAGATCAGGGAAGGTGGCGCGAACCGTTCGACGAGGAGGCCTTTCCTGGCCTTGGCACCGACATCATCGAGTCCGTGAGTGAAGACCTGGAGGTCAACTCGACCGGCGCCGGGACGGTGGTGACTTTCCGTATACCGACCAAGGCGACGGCCAACTCGTGAGGTATCTCGACTCCACTTGTCTCTCCGGGCCGGTATAGAGTGCTGTCCACGGGCAGCTCCTCTGGACCTCGGGAGTGGGTACCGAAGCAAGTTCGGGTTTCGTGTCCTTAGGGGAACGCATGAAGGAAATGGCCGGCGACAATCTCCTGGCAGTCGAGGTCGACGCAATTCGCGATGACGCCGTCATCGTTCGGCTCAAGGGAGAAATCGACATATCCTCCGCTCATCTCCTGACCGCCCAGTTCTCCGCGCTGGCGGCGGAGACACACCCCACTGTGATCCTGGACGCCACTGAGGTGAGCTTCATGGACTCGACAGGTCTTCACGCTCTGGTGGAGGGAAAGAGGGCTCTCCACGACAACGGCATGAGGATCTTCCTCGTTCCTTCCCGCCAGGTGCGTCGTGTCCTCGAGTTGGTCTTCCCAGATCCACTCTTCGCTTTCAGACTCGAGTCCGTCGAGGAGGCCCTGGCAGCACTCGACCGGCCGAACGCCGTCGAGACTCGGTAATCAGGCACCGTCCCTAGCCGCCAGGGCGTCCGGGTCCAATTCGCCGGAGATGATCTGCGACGCCACATCGCTCAGTCGATGATTGCTGGACCGGGCATAGTGCCTGATCCGTTCAAACGCCGACGCCACATCGAGATTGCTGCGCTCGGAGACGATCCCTTTCGCCTGCTCGATGGAGATTCGAGTGTCCAAGGCTGTCTGCAGCTGGTCGATCACCTCGCGCGCCCCTTCCACTGCTCGATCCTGGACGATTGCGATGGTGGTCAGGTCGGCCAGCGCTTGTGCGGCCCTGACATCGCGCTGGTCCGCCTCGCCCGGAATGATCCGGAACAGGTTGAGAGAGCCCAGGACGGTGTCTTGCCAGCGCATGGGGACAGCTACCACCGAGTGAAACCCTGCGGCAACTGCCCTGGGTGCGAACTCCGGCCATTTCTGCTCCGCTTCCGGAGAGTCGAGAGCCCCGGACCGAACGGGCTCTCCACTTCGATAAGCGTCGAAACAAGGTCCTTCTCGGGCCTGCACCTGAAGCAGCTCCACCAGGTGGGCGGCCGCGCTGGTGGCTGCTCCGATACCGAGCTCACCGTCCTTGTTCAGTAGCAACAGCCCCGCCTCGTCGGCGTCGACGACATCCACACAGGTCTCGACGAGGCGGTAGAAGAGCTCTGTGATGTCGAAGTCCGTGACGATCGTGTCGACCAGGTCGGCGATCGTGTCCGCCAGGCTCTGATTGGGTTCCGCCACCTGGGGGAGCATAGGGATTCGACCGCCGACCACCGAGACCCCCAGTCGTTCCGACCGGGCACAGCAGCCCCGTAGTCCTCGCAAGGGGTGACCAATGGCCCTGTTCAGACTTCCCGAGACCAGGTCCAATCGGAGACGTAAAGGAGGAACGATGTCAGTCACGCAGATAGAGATCTCACCTGAGTTGAAGCGTGCCGGGAAGCGATTCGGATATGGGGTCGCCGTCGTCATCAACGTGGCGATGCTGATCGTCGTCCAGTACGTGCTCGACTGGGGCTGGCTGCCGTTCCTGACCGATGAGTTCGCGGCCGTGGTCCCGTGGATCAGCCTGTCGCTGATCGCATCCATAGTGGCGAATCTCGTCTACCAGTTCAACGACACGACGATGGTCAAGTCGACGGGTCAGATCTTGGTCAACCTGATCAGCATCTTCGTGACCTATCAGGTGCTCCTGGTCTTCCCCTTCGACTTCTCCGCGTACGCGTTCAACTGGGAGATCGTCGTCAGAGTCGTGCTGATCCTGGCGATGGTCGGAGCCGGCATTGGTGTGCTCACCGAGGCGGTCAAGTTCGCCTCAGGTGAGCGTGACAAGGAAAGGAGGTAAAGGATGTCCACAACATCCGAGTCGATGCGTGAAGACGTGCGAGTCGAGCAGATGTCCGAAAGACGGCTCTACAGGAGCAACAGTCAGCGGATCGTCGCAGGCATATGCGGCGGGCTGGGCGAGTACTTCGCGGTCGATCCGGTGTGGTTCCGTATCGGATTCGTCGTCCTAGCGCTGGGAGGTGGCTCAGGGGTCCTGATCTACCTGCTCATGTGGCTGATCATTCAGCCGGCGCCGGACGGTTACACACCCCCGCCGTCCGGGCGAGGCACCGTTACAGGCGCAGCCGTGATCGGCGTGGTGTTCATGATCGTGGGCACCGTCGCATTGCTCAACACCATTGCCCCATGGATGGGGCAGTACTTCTGGCCGGTCGTCTTTGTCTTGGGCGGCCTGGCTCTTCTACTTGGAGGTCTGAATCGTGACACTCACTGAAAGACCCCCGAGCGAGCAAACCCCTACGAGATCGGAGCCGGGGCAGCGTCTCTCGATGCCCCAGATCGTGGGGGGCGGGGTCCTGATCCTGATCGGTGCACTCTGGTTGTTGGAGAGGACCGGGATCATCGATGTCAGCGTCACCGCAGTACTGGCGCTGGGCACGATGGTCGTCGGAATCTCGCTGATGCTGCTCGCCCGGGACGGCCCTCATGGAGGGCTGATCGTGTTCGGCACCATCCTGGCGCTGGTCACCCTGGTGACCGCTGCAGCTCCTTTTGAGGGGTTCCAGGGCGGAGTTGGAGACCGGACGATCGAGGTGTCGTCGGTGGATGACATCAGGGCCGACTACAACCTCGCCATGGGCAAACTCACCATCGATCTTCGAGACATCGAAGACTTGGGGCGAGCTACCGAGCTGACCGCAAGTGTCGGCATGGGCGAGCTCCTGGTAAGGGTGCCCCAAGGGACCGAGGTCGAGGTCGACGCCAGTGTCGGCGCCGGCCAGCTCGAGATCATGGGCCGGGTAACGGATGGCGTCGGGATCGACGAGACATACACGTCGCCCGGGTTCTCCGAGAGCTCACAGAGCCTGTCTCTCGAGCTGCAGGCGTTCACGGGCAGAGTCGAGGTGACTGATGAGTGATCGAATACATGTTGGCACCTTCTTGTGGGGTGCGATCCTCACCCTCGTCGGCGCCGGCCTGGCGGCGGTCGGATTCGGGTGGTGGGACATTTCCTCCATCGACTTGCGCTACGTCGCCCCGGTGTTCGTGATTCTGATCGGAGTCGTCATCTTGCTCGGAGCACTCACGCCAGGCAGGGGAGACCCGTCAAGCACCGACACACACGCATAAGAAGAGATGCGCGACCCGGGCAGACTTCTGCCCGGGTCGTCGCCACTATCCAATAGGTGAGAAATGAGTGAGTCAACGATCAGGATCCTCGTTTCGGCGGGTTCGAGACATGGAGCCACCGCCGAGATAGCAGAACGGATCGGAGCGGTTCTGCGCGAGCGAGGCCTTCAGACCGACGTCATCGCTCCGGACGAGGTGACCGATCTGTCACCATACCGGGGTGTTGTACTGGGAAGCGCGGTATACGCCGGTCACTGGGTGCCCGGCGCCAGGGATCTCGCCCGACGCGTGGCCCGGATGTCACCCACCCCCGAGGTCTGGCTCTTTTCCAGTGGCCCGATCGGTGACCCACCGAAGCCGGAAGAGGATCCTGTCGACGTGACCGAAATCCGAGAGCAAACAAGGGCTATAGAGCATCGCGTGTTCTCCGGCAAGGTCGACAAGTCCAACCTGAGCTTCCCCGAGAAGGCAATCCTGATCGCGGTGCGGGCGCCGGAGGGAGATTTCCGTGAGTGGGACCAGATCGAAGCCTGGGCCGATGAGATCGCCGAGAGTATGACGAGAGAGGTGAGTCACAGATGACAGACGACCAAAACCAAGGTGCCAAGAAGTGGATCGACGATGCCGAAGAGGCGTTGAACCGCACCGCTGAGGCTCTCAAATCGGCATGGAACGAGACAAGAGAGGCTCGTATGTCGACGCTGGAGGCAGCCAAGGACGCTGCGACCCGGCTCGGCAAGGCGATCGACCTAGGCATCGAAGCTGCCAGGCAATCGTGGGATCCATCCTCGGGACAGCAAGAGGAGACCACACCCCCAGAGACCTCCGAGTCCCAGGACCGGGACGAGGCATCCTCCACGGAG
>DASUUP010000452.1:0-7435 GCA_036373995.1 Acidimicrobiia bacterium | reverse complement strand
TGCCCCATGAACAGGTGCTGCGCTCAATCGAGCTCCTGGGCACCAAAGTGGCCCCCATCGTGAACGAGGCCGATTGAGCGGTCGGCCCTCAGCCGCTGTCGGCGACCACCTCTCCGTCGCTCAATTCGATGACGCGATCGGCAATGGCCAATGGCACCGGGTCGTGTGAACACCGCACCCACTACGAGCCAATCGGCGATGAGTCTCTTGGTCACCGTTCGCCAGGCGACGGCGAAGGTCGACAATATCTGCCTGCCCTTCCTGGCACTGCCTCGGGGATGTCTGCGGAGACCTTAAAGGTGGTCTCGAGATTGTGATCGGCCCATCGGGGGTTGACGTGGAGTCGCTCGACCGTTAGAAATCACGAGACAATGAGCAGCCCAACCGCGTTGGCGAGCCAGGACTGGTGGTGGTCGAGCCCATAGAGGTGGCGACCGCGCAGCTCATTTCAAAGCGACAACGACCCACCTCGAAGCCATGAGGTGGGTTTTTCGATTCTGGAGAACGCTCCTCGGGCACAAGCAAACGAGAAGCCATGGAATCGATATTCGACATCCCCGCAGACCTCCACACCCCGGTCTCCGCCTACATGAAGTTGGCCCCGCTCCGACCCCGCTATCTCCTCGAGAGTGTGGAGGGCGGGCACACCGGGCGTTACTCCTTCATTGGCTTCGGTGAGACCCGCCGGTTCACCATCGAGGACGACGGCGTGTACGAGGACGACAGACTCATCGACCGCAACCTGCTCCGAGGGCTGCGCAACGCACTTGCCGGCACGCCGGTGTGCGAGCCGTTCGACTCGACCGCGGAGCCATTCGGCGGAGGACTGGTCGGAGTGGCGGCATTCGACCTGGTCCGCAGGCTCTACAAGCTGGCGTCCGCACCCCATCCCAAGTCTGGGCCGGACGGGGTCTACGTCGCCACCGACTCGATTCTGGTGTTCGATCACCTCACCCGGAGGATGGCGCTTCTCCACGCCGGCACCGAGACCGAGCGGCAGTCGCTTCGGCGTGAGGTGGTCGAGGTGCTGCGGGGGGCGCTCGATGCCTCCCACGGGCCGGCATCTCACGGGCGGGCATCTCCGAGCATGTCGCGGGGTGAGTTCATCAAAGGCGTGGAGTCGGTGAAGCACCACATCGCCGCAGGCGACGTCTACCAACTCGTGCTGTCGATTCGCTTCACCGGGGAGACCGGGGTCGACCCCTTCGCCGCCTATCGGGGCCTCCGTCTTCTCAACCCGTCTCCGTATATGTACTTCATCGACACCGGGGATCGACAGGTGGTGGGGTCGTCACCAGAGGCCCTGGCCCGCTTGAACGAAGGCAGGGCCGAGTTGCGTCCGATAGCCGGGACGAGGCCTCGGGGGTCAACTGACGACGAGGACCACCGGCTCGAGCGTGAGCTCCTCGGCGACCCCAAGGAGGCGGCCGAGCACGTGATGCTCGTCGACCTGGCCCGCAACGACGTCGGCCGCACCGCCGTTGCCGGGACGGTGACCGTCGACCCGTACAAGATCATCGAGCGCTACAGCCATGTCATGCACATGGTCAGCGGTGTCACCGCCCAGCTGCGCGACGGTCTGGATGCCTTCGACCTGTTCGCCGCGTCCTTCCCGGCCGGGACGGTGTCCGGAGCGCCCAAGCTCCGGGCGATCGAGATCATCGACGAGCTGGAACCTGTCTCCCGGGGCCTCTACTCGGGCTCGATCGGCTACTTCGGTCACGGTGGCTCCATGGACCAAGCGATCACGATAAGAACCCTCGTCTTCTCCGAGGGCGCTTACAGCTACCAGGCCGGAGCGGGAATCGTGGCCGACAGCGATCCCGAAGCGGAGCACGCCGAAGTCCTGTCCAAGGGCGCCGCGTTGGAGTCGGCGCTCCAGCTGGCGAAGGAAGGTCTATGAGCCACGTCCTGGTCATCGACAACTACGACTCGTTCACCTACAACCTGGTCCAGGCCTTTCTCGCCGTCGGAGCCGAGGTGACCGTCGAGTACAACGATGAGATCGACACCGACAGAGCAGACGAGATCGATCCGACGCATCTCGTCGTCTCTCCCGGCCCGGGACGCCCCGAGGACGCCGGCGTCTCGATCGAGATGGTCCGGCATTTCAGCAGCCACCTTCCCATCCTCGGCGTATGCCTGGGTCACCAGGCGATTGCGGTTGCCTTCGGTGGTGAGGTCGACTCCGCGATGACGTTGATGCACGGCAAGGCATCGCAGGTCTATCACGATCGTCGCTCGATATACGCCGGTCTTCCCAACCCTCTCGCATGTGGCCGTTATCACTCCCTGGCCGTGGCCGAGATGTCGTTGCCGGACGAGCTGGGAATCTCGTCCTACACATCGGAGGGGGAGATCATGGGCATCCGTCATGCCACGCTGCCGGTCGAAGGAGTTCAGTTCCATCCCGAGAGCGTGCTAACGCCCCTCGGTGACCGGCTCATCACCAACTTCCTCGGACAGAGGGTGCGCCAGGAGCCCGAGCTGGTGGGTGGGGGGCAATGAGAGACCTGATCGCAAAGATCCTCGACGGGGACAGTCTGACCGAGGAGGAGGCCGGGCGTCTCCTCACCGACCTGACCTCTGAGGATCTCGACCCGGCCCTGGCCGCGGCGGCATTGGCCGGAATGCGGACTCGCGGAGAGACGTCCGAGGAGATGCGAGCCTTTGCCCGAGGGTTGCAGGAGATCGCAGTCATGCCGGACATCGCGGATGTGTCCCGCGCAGTCGATGTGGTCGGGACTGGCGGCGACTCGTCGGGGAGTCTCAACCTATCCACCGGCGCTGCTCTGTTGGCAGCAGCAGCAGGAGCTGAGGTGATCAAGCACGGCAATCGATCTGTGTCCTCGCGGAGCGGTAGTTTCGACGTTCTCGGAGCACTGGGGCTCGATGTCCCCTGGAATGCCGAGCGATCGGGCGAGATCTTCGAGGAGACCGGTTTCACCTATCTGTTCGCCCCTGCGTTTCACCCGTCGATGAGGGCAATCGCCCCGGTTCGCCAGTCGCTGGGCACCAGAACGATCTTCAATCTGGTGGGCCCTCTCGCCAACCCCGCCCGGGCGCCTCATCTCGTCGTGGGGGCTTTCAGCGCCCACTGCGCCGAGATGATGGCCGAGACTCTCTCCGGAATGGAAATCACCCGGGCGTTCGTGATTCACGGCGAGCCGGGCTGGGATGAGCCGACCCCGGTTGGGCCCTATCTGATGCTCGATGTGACTCCGGGTCGTGTGGAGCGTCTCATGGAGGATCCGGCCGAATTCGGAATCGATCGCTGTGAGCCCGAGGATCTGGTCGGTGGGGACGCCGACCACAACGCCGGCGCCATCAAGGAGGTATTCGCCGGACAGCCCGGCCCCCATCGTGACGCTCTCGTTCTCGGCGCTTCGCTGGCCCTCAGAGTTCGTGGTGTTTCAACTGACGACGCCATGGGTATGGCATCCAGTGCCATCGACGATGGCACGGCCATGGAGCTGCTCACCCGTCTCGCCGCCACCCAGGAGACGGTTGATGTCTGACTTCCTGGCTGCGATGTCCGATGCGAGTCTCCTCCGGGCTCGCACGGCGATGAAGGAGGCGGACGCCACCTCACTCGACTCACGGGTGGCGTCCGCTCCGCCTCCGCGAGCTCTCAAACTCGCCGCGGATGGCTTCGACGTCATCGCCGAGGCCAAACTCGCCAGCCCTGTCGAAGGGACCCTCACCGACGGAGGAGCCGATCGGGTCACACAGTTGGCCAGTCGTTACTCAGCAGCCGGCGCCACAGCCATCTCGGTCTTGACGGAGGAGAGTCGTTTCGGCGGATCGCTGGAACACCTGGAACTCGTGTCGGCGCAGGTCGAGGTGCCCGTGATGCGCAAGGACTTCCTCGTCGATCCGATTCAGGTCCAGGAGGCGAGGGCGGCGGGCGCGTCGGGCGTGCTCCTCATCGCGCGCATGGTTCCCGGATCGCTGCTCGAGGAGATGACCGACCTGACGTTGCGACTGGGGATGTTCGCCCTGGTGGAGATCTTCGACCGCTCCGATCTCGAAACGGCGGCAACGGTGTTCGATCGGGACGTTCTGGTCGGGGTGAACTGTCGTGACCTGACCACCCTGGAGGTCGACCTCCGGAGGTTCGAGCGGTTGGCTCCGCACCTACCCGATCACCTTCCAGCTGTAGCCGAGAGCGGCATCGAGACGCCTTCGGACGTGGGTGTCATAGCCGACCTGGGATATCGGATGGCATTGGTTGGATCGTCTCTCGTCGCCCACGAGGACCCGGCCGGACCGTTGGCCGCACTGATACGCGCCGGACGGGCCCGACTCTCTGGAGCCGAGCGATGAGCCTCTTCGTCAAGATCTGCGGCATCACCGATGTCGGCGCTGCCGAGACGTGCGTCGATGCGGGGGCCGATGCGGTCGGCTTCGTCTTCGCCACTTCACCTCGCCAGGTCACCGCCGCTCAGGCGACGGCGATGGCATCTTCGCTCCCGGACACGATCCTCAAGGTGGCGGTGTTCCGTCGACCCACCGTGGAGGACATCGAGGGAGTCCTCCTGGGTTTCACACCAGACGCCATCCAAGCCGATCACGACACGCTTCCCTTCGGAACCGGTCTGGACTTGCTGCCGGTGTATCGCCAGGGTGGGCACGAGCCCCCTGAGAACGAGCGATTTCTGTACGAGGGGCCGGTCAGCGGTGTTGGGAAACAGGTCGACTTCGACAGGGCAGCCGAGATCGCACGGCGCGGCGAGATGATCCTCGCCGGCGGGCTCCGGCCCGACAACGTCGGTGAGGCGATCCGTCGGGCCCGGCCGTTCGGTGTGGATGTGAGTAGTGGTGTCGAGATCGCACCGGGGATAAAGGACCCGGAAGCGATTCGATCCTTCGTGGCGGCGGCGCGCGCCGCCAATGAGCGATTGGTGAGCAGATGACTGTGGAGACGAAATACGAGACGAGAGTCACCGACGAGGGCCGATTCGGGGCGTATGGGGGACGCTATGTCCCAGAGACGCTGATGAAGGCTCTTCGAGACTTGGAGGACACGTCGCGTCGTCTTCTCGGGGACTCCGAGTTTCGGTCGGAGCTCGAGCGCGAGCAGGCCGAGTTCGTCGGGCGACCGACACCCTTGACTCCTGCCCACCATCTCGGTGAGCGCTGGGGCGCCACGGTCCTGCTGAAGCGCGAAGATTTGTGTCACACCGGAGCCCACAAGATCAACAACGCCATCGGCCAGGCTCTGGTGGCACGTCAACTCGGTGCGACGCGGATCGTCGCCGAGACCGGAGCCGGACAGCACGGCGTCGCTGCGGCCGCCGCCGCGGCTCGGGTCGGTCTGCCCTGCACCGTCTACATGGGTGCTGTCGACGTGGTTCGCCAGCGCACCAATGTGGAGCGGATGCATCTGCTCGGAGCCACCGTCGTCCCGGTCGAGTCCGGGGGCCAGACCCTCCAGTCCGCTATCGACGAGGCGCTTCGCGACTGGGTGTCCGACCCGGATGGCACCTACTACCTGTTGGGCTCGGCGGTGGGCCCGCACCCCTATCCGATGCTGGTGGCTGAGTTGCAGTCGGTGATCGGGCGAGAAGCGCGAGCCCAGACTCTGGAGCTGACCGGTGCCCTTCCTGATGTGGCCGTGGCCTGCGTCGGGGGCGGGTCCAACGCCATCGGGATGTTCCGGGGGTTCGTCGATGACGACTCCGTGGATCTCCTCGGTGTCGAAGCGGGAGGCGACGGCACTTCGCACAGCGCCACTCTGAGCTCGGACCGGGTCGGGGTCCTCCACGGGGCGATGACTCCTTTGCTCCAGGACGACTATGGCCAGGTACACGAGACCCACTCGATCGCTCCCGGACTGGACTATCCCGGTGTGGGCCCGGAGCACGCCATGCTGCGTGACTCCGGGCGAGCCACCTACGTCTCCGCAGACGACCGGGAGGCGTTGGATGCCTTGAGAGAGTGCTCGACCGCCGAGGGAATCATCCCGGCTCTGGAGTCAGCGCACGCACTGGCGGGCGCCCGTCGTTGGGCGGCGGAGCGTCCCGACGCGGTGATGGCCATTTGCGTCTCCGGAAGGGGCGACAAGGACCTCGACATCATCAGGGCTGCCGGAGATGAGTGAACCGGCAGCCCGGATAACGGCAGCCATAGAGCAGGCCGGCGGATGTGCGGTCTGCGCCTACCTCACCGCCGGGTATCCGTCACCAGAAGAGTTCGCCGGCTTGCTTTCCGCTGTGGCCGATGTGGCCGACGTGGTCGAGGTGGGAATCCCATTCACCGACCCGATGGCCGACGGACAGACCATCCAACAGGCCAGCCATGCCGCCCTGACCCAGGGCGTCAACCTCGACTTCGTCTTCTCCACCCTGCAGTCTCTCGAACTCGCCGCTCCCCACGTGCTCATGGGCTATTACAACCCGTTCCTCGCCTACGGGCTGGATCGGCTCGTCGACCGCATGGTCGAGGTCGGGACCTCGGGGCTGATCGTGCCCGACCTCCCGCTCGAGGAGAGCGCGGAGCTCACGAGACTGCTGCAAGGCAGTGGCCTGGGTCTGATTCAACTGGTTGCACCGACGACACCCCTCGACCGTCTCGGCAGGCTGGCCGATGCCAGTCGTGGGTTCGTCTATGCCGTTACGACGAAGGGAACGACCGGGCGTGCCATCTCATTCGACGACGAGGTGCTCGCCTATCTCGATCGGGTGAAGGACGCATCGGCGCTGCCGGTGCTGGCCGGGTTCGGGGTGCGGGAGCGGTCGCATGTCGCCGAGCTGTGCCGACACGTCGACGGGGTCGTGGTCGGTTCTGCACTGATCGACGCCATCGACCGGGGCGACGACCCGGCAGCATTCCTCGAAGGACTGCGTCCCGTGGAGGTGGGGAAGTGATTGTCGTGCTGCGTTCTGACGTCTCGCTCAGGGACAAGGCTTCCATCGTTCGTTTCATCGAGCAGAACGGGGGGAGGCTCCTGGTGAGCGAGCTGGGCGAGACGACACACATCGGTCTCGTCGACGAGACCGCTCAGAGGCTGGCGGATCAGATCGAGGACATGGCCGGGGTGGAGACGATCAGGTCGGAAGCACCGCCGTACCCCCAGGTATCCAGGGAGTACCGGGAGTCGGACACCGTGGTCGACGTCAGAGACGTTGCGGTGGGCGGTGCGGAGGTCGTGGTCATGGCCGGGCCATGCTCGGTCGAGTCGGAGAGCCAGATCTCGCTCGTCGCCGAGTCGGTTGCCGGCTCGGGAGCGCGCATTCTTCGCGGCGGCGCCTTCAAGCCCCGGACCTCGCCGTACAGCTTCCAGGGTCTTGGT
This sequence comes from Acidimicrobiia bacterium, assembly GCA_036373995.1. Taxonomy (GTDB): domain Bacteria; phylum Actinomycetota; class Acidimicrobiia; order Spongiisociales; family ZC4RG35; genus JANQRA01. Next base: position 141 of record DASUUP010000452.1, on the reverse strand, counting down.
GAGGAGGGCCTCTACCTGCTGGCGGCGGCGAGGGATCGAACCGGGCTTCCTGTGGTGACCGAGGTCGTGGCGCCGGACGATGTCGAGTTGGTTGGGGCTCACGCCGACATGCTCCAGATCGGCGCGCGCAACATGCAGAAC
>DASUUP010000451.1:0-3023 GCA_036373995.1 Acidimicrobiia bacterium | reverse complement strand
TCGAACTTGTTTCCAGCCCGAGACGTCCGGTGTATGGGCGGATCTCACGGTGCTCGAGAATCTCCAGTTCGTCGCCGGTGGCTACAACCTCGAGACGATGCATGCCCGCTCCCGGATCGATGAGCTTCTCGAAGTCACGGGGCTGGAAGTCGCGGCCGAACGTCTCGGCCGACAGCTGTCGGGTGGCATGAGACAAAAGCTCGGCGTGGCAATGGCCGTCCTCTCTGAACCTGATCTCCTGGTTCTCGATGAGCCGACGACGGGTCTAGACCCGGTGAGCCGACTCGAGCTCTGGTCCTTCATCAACCGATCCGCACATGAGGGCCGATCCGTCCTGGTGAGCACCACCTACATGGACGAGGCCGGACGGGGGGATGTCGTCCTCGTGTTGGATCAGGGTCGGGTTCTCGCCTCCGGGTCGGTCGAGTCGATAGTCGCTTCGATGCCCGGCCGATTGTTCGAGGCCGCCGGGAGGGCCGGTGCCGACTCGTGGCACCGGGGTCACGGATGGCGGGTCTGGTCGGCCGATGGCGCCGACATGAAAGGCGCGACCGAGACCCGGCCGGACCTCACCGACGTGGTGACGGTGGCTGCCCTCGCAAGAGAGCGTCCATGAGCAGAATCGAAGCTTCCGGCCTCACGAAGACATTTGGAGACGTGCTGGCCGTCGACAACCTGTCGTTCACGGTCGAAGCAGGGGAGGTGGTGGGTCTCCTTGGAGCCAACGGCGCGGGCAAGACCACGACGATGAAGATGCTCCTTGGCCTACTCGCGCCGACGTCGGGTCATGTGCGCATCGCCGGACAACCTGTTCGTGACGTGGAGCGTCGTGTGATGGGATATGTGCCCCAGGGTCTTGGTCTGTACGGCGACCTGACTGTCGAGGAGAACGTGGCCTTCGCCGCCGGTGCGTTTGGTGTGGATCCCCCGTCTCTGCAAGAGGCCGGGCTCGGTGACATCGCCGATCGCAGGATTGGACAGCTTTCCCTGGGTCTTCGTCGCAGGGTGGCGTTTCTGGTGGCCAGATGTCATGAGCCGTCTGTTCTCATCCTCGACGAGCCGACGTCCGGAGTCGGGCCCCTGGGTCGGGCGAGGCTATGGGAGACGATCCACGAGACGGCCGAAAGCGGGGCTGCGGTCCTCGTGTCGACTCATCACATGGACGAGGCCGAGGAATGTCACCGGGTGGTTCTGATGGCCGCCGGGCGGGGCGTGATGTCGGGGACCGTCGGTGAGGTCGTCGAACGCTTCAGCGCCGTGTCGGTCACGGCCGACCTCACCGACTCGGATATGCGGCGACTGCATCAGGCGGGGGGAACGGTCGTTGTGGCTCATCCGGGATGGCGTGTGGTTGGTCTCGATGCGACGACGGTGTCCGACCTGTTGGGCTCGGCGGAAGGGGTCAGCGAGACGCCGGCCTCGTTCGAAGAAGCCTTCGTGGCGCTTTCCGCGTGAGCTCGACCCAACCGGGGCGCCGGCCGGGTGCTCCCGACACTCGTGCCGAGATCCTCGAAGCGGCGCGGGCGGTATTCGCCGAAAACGGATACAACCGCGCCACTGTCCGAGCTATCGCACGGGAAGCGGGGGTCGACCCGGCGATGATCCACCACTACTTCGGGACCAAAGACCAGTTGTTCGCCGCGTCCATCGACATCCCCCCTCCGGCGACCGAGACGATTCTGGCGGCGGTCGCGGAGGGTCCCGAGGACCTGGGACGGCGTCTCGCCGAGACCTTCTTCACCGTGTGGGAGCAAGAGGAGGCCCGCACGACATTGCTCGGGATACTGCGCGCGGCGATAGGCGGAGAGGACCAGGCTGTCACGGCGTTCCGGCAGTTCCTCACATCGGTTCTCATGGAACAGATCGCCCCGAAGATCCAGGGAGACAATCCGCGGCTGCGTGCATTGCTGATGGCGTCGCAACTCGTCGGCGTGGCCATTACACGGTATGTGATGAGACTGGAGCCGATCGCCGCCGCCCCCATCGAGAAGATCATCGACCTCGTTTCACCCCGAATACAGTCCTACGTCGATGGCGCGATGGCATAGTCTCCGCGAGTGGAGCGCACCCAGAAGGATGTAGACGAGTTTCTCGAATCCCTCGAAGAACGGGGCGAGCAGGTCCGCAGGGCTCGATGCCGCCATTGTCGAGCGTATGCACGGCGCCGGGCGGCATCTCTACGAAGGCAAGTTCTGGGGAGGCAGCGATCAGCAGATCGTGGGTTACGGCATCATGGACTACGAGAATCGGTCCGGCCAGCGGGTCGAGTGGTTCGTTGTGGGCCTGGCGGCTCAGAAGAACTACATCTCGATGTACGTCAACGCCGTGAAAGACGGCAGCTATCTGCTCAGGGAGTACGAATCGAGGCTCGGAAACGTCAAGGTCGGTAGTGCCTCCATCAGCTTCGACGATCTCGAGGACGTCGATTTCGACGTTCTGATGGACCTCGTCGAGGAGGCCGGCAAGACCGCTTAACCCGCGTGGCTATCCACCAATGACAGAACTTCGGGCATGTCCAGCTCCGGGTATGGGTCGGGAGCCATCAGCCCGAGGATCCGGGCTTGGGACCGGGCGGACACGATCACGCTGTCCGACCACTTGTCCGTCAACTCCTTGGCCGGAACCCGACAACACTGCGGGTCTGGGCAGGTGGAGGTCTCCCTGTTCTCGGTGTCGCGGCCCCGGAACCACCTGGCATCGTCGAACCGGACGCCCAGAGTTATGGCGTGGGCCGGTTCCCGTCCGGCCTCGACATGGGTCGTGCAGAAGAACGTGCCTTCGGGCGTGTCGGTGTACTGATGATGGGTCCCGAAGCGGTCCTCGGACTCGAAGGTGAGCCTCGTACCCCAGCGACGGCACAGCCGTTGAGTCTCCAGACCTCCGTGGTCGTCGCGGGGCACCGGCACACCGTCGTTGGCATAGCCCTTGACCAAAACGCCCATCTCGTCGCTCACCAGGAGGTGGCATTGGATGCCCAGATGGCGGGTGAGGAGGTTGGCAGTGCGCCAGGCCGCCATCTCGTA
>DASUUP010000450.1:0-5560 GCA_036373995.1 Acidimicrobiia bacterium | reverse complement strand
GGATTGAGCGTGCACAAGACCGGGCCCACGGGGATCAAGCAGATCCATACCAATCAGCCGACGATCGCCATCGTCACGATCCTCGGTCTAGCCCATGACACCGCGACGGAGGCTTCGGACGAGTGTGTTGCCGAGCTCAGGCTGGAGGACGGGAGAATCATCGAGATGGCTCCCGGCTTGCCGTTCCGCGTCTGACCGTCCGTCATCCGAGCGAGTGTTGGAGCAACCACCTGTACACCTCTGGATCCCGGTACGCGAGCTCGAATGACTCGAAGTGGCCGATATCCGGATACGTGGTCCAGCGGGTACTGGAGTCGCACAGTGTCTCCCAGTCTTCGACCTCGGCCCGGATGATGTCGTGGATGTTGATGAGGTCGGCCTCACCGTGGATGCCCCAGATCGGCACCGTCGACAGACGACAGGAGGCCTCGCTCACCTCGCCGTTCGTCGACCTGAACCCGCTGCCACCGACGGAGACGACGGCCGCATAGCGGTCGGGGTAGCGGGCGGCCAGGTGCCAGGCGCCCTGACCCCCGGTGCTGAAGCCCGTCAGGTAGATCCGGTCGGTGTCGATGGGCAGTTCGGCGACGACCTTGTCGACGATCTCGTTGACCTCTTCGGGCTGGCCCGCCGACCACCAGTCGACTCCGTCGAGACCCTGTGGTGCCAGAACCACGAACCCGAAATCCTGTGGCTGCTCGCCCAGGGCCAGCACGGCCGGCAGACCGTATTGCATCACGAACTCGGGGCTGTAAGCGGTGGGCCCGGTGCCGTGGAGCGAGACGATCATGGGATATCCGGTGTCGCCACCACCGTGCTCGATTCCGTCGGGAAGCCACAGCAGATAGGGCATGTCCCGATGTCGGTCGACGGTGTGATTCCCCAGGAGATGTTGCCCGGTGGTCAGGTTGGGCCCGCACGCGACCGCCAAGAGCGCCAGTGTGACCAGGCGAGCTACCGATCGCTTCAGCATCGGGTCAGGGTAGGGCCGGCTTCTATGTCTTTGGGATGCGTATGTTTCGAGCATGGCACAGATCAGACGCTTGACCGACTCCTGTCTCCACGTGACGACCGACGACGCCGCCACGCTCTTCGACCCGGGGTTTCACACTTTTCGCGAGAGTGACATCGATCTGGATTCCATCGGGGAGGTGACCCGCGTCCTCATCAGCCACGAGCACGGGGACCACGTCCATCCAGACTTCGTGAGATGGGTGATCGACCGCGGTGTGGACGTGACCGTCTACTCGAATCAGGCGGTGGCCGACCTGTTGGCCAAGGCGGACATCGATGTCGCAGTGGGAGCGGTCGACGGAGTCTCCTACGAGGACGTCCTCCATGGAAAGGTCCCGAGCGGCGCCCAACCGCCCAACCGGTCGTACACCATCGACGGTCTCCTCACCCATCCCGGCGACAGCAGGGAACCGACGACATCAGCCCCGATACTGGCCCTTCCCCTCATCGTCCCATGGGATTCGGCTACCGGCGCCGTGGAGCACGCCCGCCGACTCGGTCCCAGTCAGGTGGTCCCGATCCACGACTTCTACCTGAGCGAGAGCGGGCGGACGTGGATTCGCGGAATGATCAAGAACGTGCTCGCCGGTGACGACATCGAGTTGGTCGACCTCGACTGGGGAGACTCCTTCACTGTGTGAAGGCGGTCGATTACCTGTGAAGTCGGCCTACTGGCTGCGCAGCTTGGGATCGAGTGCGTCGCGGATACCGTCACCGATGTAGTTCACGCACAGCACTGTCAGCGAGATCATGACCCCTGGCGCGACGACGCGGAGGGGGGAGATTTGGATGTACTGGTTGGCGTCGAACAGGAGGCGGCCCCACGTCGGGAAGCTGGCCGGGAACCCAAGTCCCAGGAACGAGAGGGCCGACTCGGTGATGATGGCGACCGCCACACCCAGGGACGCCGACACCATGACCGGGCTCAAGGTGTTGGGGATGATGTGCCGCATGATGACGTTGCGACGTCTCGTCCCGATGCTGTTGGCGGCGAGTACGAACTCTTCCTCCTTGAGGGAGAGAACGTCGCCACGAACGACGCGGGCGGTTTGCATCCAGCTGGTGACCCCGATGACGAAGACGACCAGGAGAAAGATGCCAAGTTCCTCCCCGAACCTGTCTTGCAGCGGGTCGCGGAACAGGAGGATGACGACGAGAAGCAGAGGAAGGATGGGCAGGGCGAGGAACAGGTCGGTTATTCGCATCAGTGGCCCGTCGAGTTTTCGGAAGAACCCGGAGATGACGCCTACCGCTGTGCCGATGAAGAGCCCGAAGATCATGGCGGCAAACCCGACCGAGAGGGAGATGCGTCCCCCTACCAGTAAGCGGGCGAACACGTCACGACCCAGATTGTCAGTGCCGAAGGGATGGTCTGTGGAAGGTGGCGCCGAAGCGTTCGCGGTGTTGATCTGGTACGGGTCGAGGGGCCACAGAATTGGGCCGAAGATCGTGGCCAGCACGATCAGGATCAAGAGGACGAGACCGACGACAGCGCCTTTGTGCTTCTTGAACTGACGCCAGACGTCTTGGCGCAGCGATCGGTGTTGTTCACCGCTACCTGGCTCCTGTATGCCAGTCTGCTGTTCGACTTGCTCCTGCGTCGTTGCCATTGTCTATCCGATTCTTCAGTCGTATCTGATGCGTGGGTCCAAGATCCCGTAGGTGACATCGGCCACCAGGTTGAAGACCACGATGAGGAAAGCGAATAGAAATGTGAGTGTCTGGACCATCGGGATGTCGGCCGACTGCAGGGAGGCGATGAGAAGCTGACCCAAGCCGTTGATGCGGAAGATCTGCTCGGTGATGATCGCGCCTGCGAAGATTCCCGGCACCTGAAGGGCAATGAGAGTCACCACCGGGATCATGCTGTTTCTCATCACGTGTGTGGTGACGACCTTGTTCTCCCGAAGGCCCTTGGAGCGAGCCGTCCGCACATAGTCCTGGTTGAGGTTGTCGAGCATCGAGGCTCGGGTGAACCTGCTGAGGGCGGCAGCGTTGAACAGAGACAGAACCGCGACCGGCATGATCATCTGTTTGATCTGGAACCAGATGCTCTCCCAGCTGGTCCAGTCGACGACGTGGGTGGTGGAGTAGAACGACGGGAACCAGCCGAGCCAGACGCTGAAGATGATGATCGACAACAGCCCGGTGAAGAACACCGGCAGCGAGAAGCCGACCATGGTCACGAAAGTGCCCACGTTGTCGAAGAGCGAGTACTGCTTGTAGGCGGAGATCACTCCAACCGGGATGGCGATCAGGATCCCGATGATGAAGGCGATTCCCAGAACCCAAAGTGTCTGTGGGATGCGCTCGATGATGATGTTGAACGCCGGGGTGCGTGATGACCAGGAGATGATGCGGTCGGGGTCGGTGCAGTTACCGATGCAAGTGCCGAAGATGGCGTTGAAGGCGTTTATCGGTTCGGTGATGACCATCAGCTTCAACCACTTGAGCCAGCTGATGAAGAACGGGTCACCCAAACCCAGGGCTTCCCGGATGCGCTCCCTGACCTCCGTGGGGACGTTCAGCGGGAGTTGGGAAGTGGGGTCGCCGGGGGCGAGGTCGAGAATGGCGAAGATGATCAGGCTGATGACGATCAGCGTCGGTATGGCGAACAGAGTCCGCCGGATGATGTATCTACCCATCTCTCATACCTGCCCAGGTCTTGAGTCAAGAGAGCCTCTCGGGCTGGGCCCGAAAGGCTCTCTTGGTCAATAGATGGAGTCTACGGCTTTTTCAGCCGCTGAGTCTCCAGTCTTCGATGTTCCAGTACTCGGTATCCCAACCGTTGACTGCCCCGTAGCCCTCGAGCTCGTTGCTGAAGGCGGACACGGAACCACGGTTGATGAGCGGGATCACGCAGTACTCGACGACCATGTCGTTGAGTTGGATGATCAGCTCATTTCGGGCCGGGTCGTCCAGAGTGGTCTCGGACAGTTGTGTCCAGGTGGCGTCATAGTCCTCCCGGGCACAGCGTTCGATGTTGCCACCACCCCAGTCGTTGGCCGACTCCGGGATCTGGGAGATCCGGTAATCCCCCATGTAGCCCTGAGCGTCGGCTCCAACGGCCGAGTTGGTGTACATCTGGATGTCCGTGAAGAACTTCCAGATACCCAGGTCGGATGCACCATCGAAGAACACGCCAGCGTCTTCGTTGAGCATGTTGGCCTGGACACCGATCTCAGCCCAGTAGCTCTCGACGAGAGCCTGGGTGTCCTGACGGACCTGGTTGGTGGAAGTCTTGAAGTCCCACTCCAGAGGTGTGCCGTCAGGCAGCTCGCGGATGCCGTCGCCATCGCTGTCGACATAACCGAGATCCTCTTCGAGGATGCGGTTCGCCTCATCGACGTCCTGGGTCAGACACCAGTCGTTGTTGGTCGACAGGGCTGGTCCCTCGACTGGCCAGACATTGCAGGTGGGTGCACCTGCAGCGCCGTAGGCCACCGCGGCGATCTCGTCACGGTTGATCGCCAGAGACAGGGCTCGGGCCAGATCCGTGTTCTCGAAGAAGAACGGGTTCGGGTTGTTGCCCTCCAGGTAGTCCGACGGGTTGTCCGGGTTGTCAGGGTTCGTCTGGTTGAGACGAATGGCCTCCACCGAGGTGTTGAATCCGACATCTACGACACCGTTGCCCTCGGCCTCCATTTGGGCGAGGATGTCCGGTGCCACCTGAAGGTTCCACGCGTAGTGGGCCTCACCGGTGGAGAGAACGGAGCGTGCCGTGTCATCGGCAGTGCCGCCACCCTTGAGCTGGACCGTTCCGAAGAACGGCTGGCCTTCGGCGACGCCGCGGTAGCTCGGGTTCATCTCGTAGAGGACGGTGTCATCCACCCTCATCTCCGAGACCATGTACGGACCGGTGCCGATCGGTTCGAGGTTCGCCGGACAAGCGACGAAAGCCTCACCCACACAGGACTCGAATTGCGCCCTTTGCAGCACTGGCTCGGTGGCACCTGCGTATGGCACGAACGGCCACGGCTTCGCGGCTTCGAACGTGATGGTCACGGTGGTGTCGTCAACGGCCTCGACACTCACGACGTCTGCCCACGCTGCCGAAGCACAGCCCTCGCTGCCGGTGCAGTACTCCCAGGTGAACACGACGTCGTCGGCGGTGAACGGTGACCCGTCCGACCAGGTGACATCGGGCAGCAAGTTGTAGGTGATCTGGGTCAGATCCTCCGAGATGCCACCGTTCTCCACTGATGGGATCTCCGTGACCAATGAGGGCACGATCTCACCGTCCGTGTTGTACTCGACCAAGGGCTCAATGACGAGCGATCCCGCCTGGATGTCCTTGGTGCCGGTACCCGTGTAGGGATTGAGGTGTGTAGCCGCCTGCCACTGGAGTAGCAGGAGCTCACCGCCTGAACCGGCGTCGCCGCCAGTAGGCGGTTCGGTCGGCTCTGTCGAGTCAGATGTGGTGGTCGTACCATCATCGCCACTATCGGCGGTGGTGGTCGTCTCACCGTCGCCGCCGCCACACGCCGCGACCAGCATGGCCAGTACGGCGAGGAGCGCCAGCAATCTGGTTCTCTTCATTGCTTAT
>DASUUP010000449.1:0-13959 GCA_036373995.1 Acidimicrobiia bacterium | reverse complement strand
CGAGCCAGCCCTTGCCACCACAGACCCGACAACCCGGCTCTCCCCCGTCGCACGCGAAACAGCTCACATCGAGCTCCGCACTTGGCTCCGTGAACGGAAAGAAATGCGGGCGGAGCCGGACCTCGCTGGCAGGACCGAAGAATTCACGGGCAAAATGGAGCAGGGTCCCCTTCAGATCGCTGAACTGGATGTTCTCGTCGACGGCGAGCCCTTCGATCTGATGAAAGACTGGGAGGTGCGTGGCGTCGATGGTGTCCCGCCGGTATGTGCGGCCGGGCACCACGATGTAGACCGGTGGGTCGTGTGATTCCATCCAACGGGCCTGCACCGTCGAGGTCTGGGTGCGGAGGAGAACCTCGTCCTCGGCAGCTCCCCAGTCGAGATACATCGTGTCCGACTCCCACCGCGACGGATGCGTTGGTGGTGTGTTGAGAGCGTCGAAGTTGTAATAGGCGAGGTCGGCTTCGGGTCCGGAGGCAACGCGGTAGCCGAGGCCGATGAAGATGTCCACCACGTCGTCGATAGTTTGCTGAACCAGATGTAGCGACCCGGAGGGGATCTCCAGGGCGGGGAGGGTGACGTCGATCGCTTCCTCGCGAAGACGACGCTCCTCTTCGACGGCTTCCAAGTCCACTCTCTTGGCCGAGAGCAGGTCCTGGATTCGCGACGTGGCCTCATTGAGCTTTGCGCCAACCTTTGGCTTGAGATCGTCGCCCAGCTTGCCCATCGAGCGCCGAACCTGACCGACGGCCGAGTCCTTGCCCAAGAGCCCCGACTCGACCTTCTCTAGCGCTCCGAGAGAGTCTGCCCGCCCGACAGCCGCCGGAGCTTCGGCGATAACTTGCTCGAGCGTGTCGATGGGGTCCATGAGGGCGGCAGGTTAGACCGCACCCACGCCGTCTCTGGAACCGCGGGAGAGCACATAGACGGCGATTCCGGCGGCCACGGCGGCATTCAGGCTCTCGGTGGGGCCGGTGGTGGGAATCGTCATCCGGTGGGCGGCTGCCTCGGTGACCGAATCGGGTAACCCGTGTGCTTCCTCGCCGATCATCACGGCGAGCGATCCCTCGGGAATGGAATCGGGTGGGTCGCCGCCGCGAGCAATCGTCGCCACGGTCTTCCACTCACTCAATTCAGAGATCGAGCCGATCCAGGAGACGGGTGTCTGAAACTGACCACCGGCTCCGGCGCGGATCGTCTTCGGCGACCAGGGGTCGGCGGATCCCTCGGTGTAGGCAAACCCCCAGCCAAAAGCCGCCGCGGTTCGGATCATGGTCCCGACATTGCCCGGGTCGGACACACCGACCGAGACCAGGAGGTTCCGCTCTCGGTCGAGCCATTCGGTGGGGATCTCCACCACGGCGACCGGCCCACGGGGTGACATGGTCCCCGCCAGCCGATCGAGGGCCCGCTGGTCGACGGGAACGACGTCCGAGCCGGCCGGGGGATCGATGCCAAATACCTCGATCACGTTCGTGCCGGTCGCGGCAACGTCTTTGATCAGCTCGGGGCCTTCGACGAGGGTCATTCCTCGTTCCTTTCGGTCCCTGGCGCGATGAAGCCGGGCCGCCTCCACTACCGATTTGGCTCGGTGGGTGCGGACCGGCTCCACAGGTTCGGCTTTCGATTCGCTCAGTTGGTCCTGGCGACCTCTACGAGCTGGGCAAAGGCGTCCGGGTCGTTGACCGCCATGTCGGCGAGCATCTTTCGATCGACTTCGACCTCGGCGGCCCTCAGACCGGCGATGAGTTGGCTGTACGTGGTGCCGTTCTGCCTTGCCGCAGCATTGATACGGGAAATCCACAGTTTGCGAAACTGGCGCTTGCGAGCGCGGCGATCCCGGTGAGCGTCCTGCATCGCATGCATGACCTGTTCATTGGCAGTCTTGAATCGACGGCCGCGGGCACCCTTGTAGCCCTTGGCCCTGTCGAGGACCTTCTTGTGGGACTTCTTCGCATGAACCGCGCGCTTGACACGTGCCATGAGTCGACCTCCTACTTTCCGAGCTGCTTCTCGATCACTTTGGCGTCGCCGGGAGCGAGCTCGACCATGCCTTTGCGACGGTTGAAGGTCGCCTTGCCCTTGGCAAGCCTCAGGTGGCCGCGACCGGATTGCCGGCGCATGTACTTGCCGGTCCCGGTGACCTTGATTCTCTTCTTGGCGCCACTGTGGGTCTTCATCTTGGGCACAGGATCCTCCTATTCCTCTTCGTCTTGCTGCTGCTCGTTGCTCTTGGGACGCTGCGATTTGGGCAGCGGTGCCAGCACCATGGTCATCGACCCACCTTCGATCTTCGGTGTCTGCTCGACGGTCCCGTAGTCGGAGACCTCTTCGGCGAGACGGGTCATCAGGTCGCGCCCGAATTCGGGGCGTTCCCGCTCTCTACCACGGAACCGAATGGTGACCTTCACCTTGTCGTTGTCCTCGAGAAACTCCCTCGTCTTGCGACGGGTGATCTCGAAGTCGTGCTCACCGATCCGGACTCGCATCCGAAGCTCCTTGATCTGGGTGCGGGTCTGTTTCTTCCGAGCCTCACGCTGCTTGACGGACTGTTCGTACTTGTACCGTCCGTAATCCATCAGCCGGCAAACCGGGGGCCGGGCGTTTGGTGCTACTTCGACCAGGTCGAGGTCGAGTTGCTCCGCGAGCCACAGGGCCTCGTTTATCTTCTTGACGCCGATTTGCTCTCCATCGGGGGCGACCACGCGGACCTCCTTGGCCCGGATCGCTCCATTCACGCGCAGCTCTGGAATGCTGATACCTCCTGTTGATTGCAGCCTTTTCTGCGTTCTGTCCCAACAACGTCGATGTGCCGTTGACACATCAAAAAGCAGCAGGCGGAACCCTGCTGCCATTGCGATCTACGACGGGTCATACGACCCGCCATCTCTTCGACCTCGGCTCACAGCACTGAGGATCGTTCGCTCCTCTGCGTGGCCGGGTGGGGAGGCAGCACCTCCGCTCTTGCGCTGTGTTGTCCCCCTGAGGATACCAGCGGCCCGATAGGAGCCAATATCGAAATCTGTCAGCTCTCCCCCAGTTCCCGCAGGACTTTCGCCGACGAGACTGCGGCTTCGACCGCCTCCGCGCCCTTGTTGTCCTGGCCGGAACCGGCGCGGTCCACAGCCAACTGATAGTCGTGAACGGCAAGGATGGCGTTGGTGATGGGAACCCCAGCCTCGAGAGATGCGAGGGTGAGTCCCCTTGCCGACTCGTTGACCACGATGTCGTAGTGGTCTGTCTCCCCCTTCACCACGGCGCCGATGGCGACTACGGCGTGACATCCGGATTCGGCCAGCTTCTTACAGGCCAATGGGAGCTCCAGCGCGCCGGCAACCCGCACGACGGTGACGTCGCCGATGCCCAGGGTCTTCAGATGGCGTAGCGCCCCATCGAGGAGCTCGTCGGTGATCGCCTGGTTCCATCGAGCCGCCGCGATGCCGATGTGGAGGCCGTTTCCAGCGTTGGACCCTTCGATGACCCGGGTCACGCGGAATCCACGTCGAGCTCGTGGCCCAGCCGGTTGGCCTTGGCCTTCAGGTAACCCTCGTTCTCCTCGTTGGCGGGCAGCACGATGGGTATCCGCTCTTCGATGGAGAGCCCGTAACCCTCTATCGCGGCTCGTTTCACCGGGTTGTTCGTCAACAGCCGCATCGACCGCACGCCCAGGTCGTACAGGATCTGAGATCCGACGCCGTAATCCCGGCTGTCGACCGGGAGCCCGAGGTTCACATTTGCATCCACGGTGTCCAGACCTTCGTCTTGGAGTCGGTAGGCCGCCAGCTTGTGCAACAGCCCGATGCCTCGTCCCTCGTGCCCTCGAATGTAGAGAACCACCCCTCTTCCTTCCTCGGCGATGCGGGCCAGGGCGTAGTCGAGCTGTTCGCCGCAGTCGCACCGGAGGCTGCCGAAGACATCCCCGGTCAAGCATTCGGAATGCACACGCGTCATCACTCCGGCTCCGTCGCCGATGTCACCCTTGACGAGGGCAATGTGCTGGCGATCGTCGACGAGGGAGCGATATCCGATGGCGGCGAACTCACCATGTGCCGTCGGGATGCGAGCCTCGACCACACGCTCAACCACCCTCTCCTGCTTGCGACGATGGGCGATCAATTCGGCGATGGTGCCGACGAGCAGCCCGTGCTCCTTGGCGAAGACCTCGAGATCGGCGAGCTTGGCCACCGTCCCGTCGTCGTTCATCACCTCGGCCAGGACCGCCGCCGGGTACTTGCCGGCCAGCTCGGCCAGGTCGACCGCGGCCTCGGTGTGACCGGCCCGCTTGAGGACACCACCGGGCTCGTAGCGAAGCGGGTACATGTGCCCGGGCCGGGCCAAATCGTCCGGTCGGGTCTCGGGGTCGATGACCGCGAGGACCGTTCGGCACCGGTCGGCGGCCGATATACCCGTGGTGGTCCCTTGCGCGGCGTCGATTGAGATCGTGAATGCGGTGCGGCGGACGTCTGTGTTCTTGGCGACCATCATCGGTAGCTCGAGCTCGTCGAGTCGCTCACCGATCACGGGGAGGCAGATGATGCCGCTCGTGTAGCGGAGCATGAAGCCGATGTTGTCCGGCGTGACGTCCTCGGCGGCGATTATCAGGTCGCCCTCGTTCTCACGGTCTTCGTCGTCGACCATGATCACCATCTCTCCCCGCCCGATGGCGGCGACGATGTCTTGGATTGGCGCGAAACTCATCTCGTGTCCAGGAGTCGTTCGACGTACTTGGCCAGCACGTCCAGCTCAAGGTTGACCGTGTCCCCTTCGGTGCGCAAGCCCAGCGTGGTGACATCAAGTGTGTGAGGGATGAGGGCGACGGTGAATGAGGCATCGGCGACGGAGGCGACCGTGAGGCTCACCCCGTCAATGGTCACCGACCCTTTCTCGACCAGATAGCGGAGCATCTCGGGGGAAGCCGCGACTTCCATCACGACGGAACCGTCGTCAGAGGATCGTATCGACCTGATCGTTGCGACACCGTCCACGTGACCCTGGACGATGTGCCCGTCGAAACGTCCGTCGGCGAGCATCGGGCGCTCGAGGTTGACCTTGGACCCGGTCTCGAGATCGCCGAGGTTGGTCCGGGTGAGTGTCTCGGGGACGACGTCGAGGCTGAGCGTGTCATCGACAGGCTCCACAGCAGTCAGGCAGACCCCGTTGACGGCGATCGATGCCCCGACCGCCAACGCGCCGAGCCCGCTTCCCCGGAGGACGATTCGACGGCCGCTATCTGTCGGTTCCAACGAGACGACCTCGCCAACCTGTTCCACGATGCCCGTGAACATCAACCCTTCTTCCTGAATGTGATCACTGCGTCATCGGAAACGCTGCGTACGGTGTCGAATTCCACTTCGTCGGCCTCGGTCATGGTGGCAAACAGCCCTGCCAGCGGCGACTGCCCGATGCCACCGCCAACTTTGGCCCCGACATATACGACACCCCGGCTCACGACTCCTGCCCGCCACCATGCGGAGGCGAGCGTCGGGCCACCCTCCACCAGGACATCCAGGTATCCGCGGTCGGCCAGCAACCGACAGGCGTCCACCGGATCCGGTCGATTGTCCTCGCCCTGCGCGCCGGCCAACTCCCCCGCTGGAAGCTCACGATCGTGATGCGTGATCACCAGAGGGTTCCGATCCCACACCTGTGCGTCTTCAGGGAGTCTCTCCTTTCCGGCGATGATCACGGGACGTGGCTGTGGTCCGTCGTACCCGTCGAGTCTGACGTCGAGGCGGGGGTCGTCCGTTCGCAAGGTGCCCGCACCGACGACGACTGCATCCATCTGTGATCGAAGCTCGTGAACCTCGCGTCGGGCCGCGTCACCGGTTATCCCCCGAGATGTTCCGTCGGCCGCGGCCACGGAACCGTCGAGGGTCATCGCCCATTTGAGAGTGACTAGGGGCATCCCTGTCGTCCTGTGATGGAAGTATGCGGGGTCAACCTCTGTGGCTTCGGGGTCGTCGACGATATCGACCTCGATGCCGGACTCCGCGAGTCTCGCGGCTCCCGAGCCCGAGACCCGCGGGTCTGGATCGAGTGCTCCCACGACCACCCGGCTCACCGACTCGGCGATGAGACGATCGACGCATGGTGGTGTCCTACCGTGGTGAGTGCACGGCTCCAAGGAAACGAAGACCGTGGAGCCCCGGGCATCGCCTGCCGCGTCGAGGGCAATCATCTCGGCGTGCGGCTCACCGGGTCCGACGTGCGCCCCCTCTCCAAGGACTCGGCCGCCCTCCGAGACGACGACGGCTCCGACTCGCGGATTGGGGTGGGGCCGGTTCTGGCGCGCCAACTCGTAGGCGCGTTTCAGGTGCGGGCTGACGCCCACTCAGCCGGTGCGTCGATCGATGCGGTAGGTCGAGCCCGGTTGCTTCTTGGCAAATTCCTTCATCTCGACCGCGATCGCCGACGCCTCCCATTGCGTACCGATGTCACGCACATCGGTGGACGCTACCCCGAGCGAGAGGGAAACGACTGGGAAGGCATAGCGCTCGCCACGGCGGTCGACGACCTCGATGTAGCCGCGAAGGGCGTCGGCGGTGTCGTACAGGTCGAGGATGCCGTCGTCGAACCGCTCGATCACTTCTTTGCAGAACGACTCGGCCACGGAGGGCGGAACCATGGCCACGAAGTCGTCACCTCCGATGTGGCCCACGAATGCGCCGTCTATCCCGAGGCTGGCGGCAGCCTCGGTGAGGCAGTTGCCGCAGAAGCGGATGACCTCATCACCCCGCATGAACCCATAGTGATCGTTGAAGGCTTTGAAGTTGTCGAGGTCTCCGTGGACGAGAGCGAACTCGCGTCTCTCCTTGATCGCATTCTCGATCTCGCCGGTGATCTTGAAATTGCCGGGGAGACCGGTTAGCGGCGACAGGTCCCTTGCTGCCTGGGTGCGACGAAGTACGGCTCTCACGCGAGCGGCCAGCTCGGTGATGTCGAACGGCTTGGTGATGTAGTCATCGGCCCCGAGCTCCAGGCCCCGGACACGATCCTCGGGAAGACCGCGGGCAGTTAGGAGGATGATCGGGATGCTGGCCGTGGACGCCTGGCTGCGCAGACGATGGAGGGCGGTGAGACCATCCATACGCGGCATCATGATGTCGAGGATGATGACGTTGGGTGGGTTGGCGGTCGCCTTCTGCAACGCGTCCTCACCATCGACGGCGGTGTCGAGCTCGAACCCGTCGAGCTCGAGGTTGACCTTGACGACGGTGAGAATGTCTGGATCGTCGTCTGCGACCAGAACTAGTTCGCTCATGTTTGTTCTGTTGCCCTTCTCAAAGCGCGCACTGCGGATGGTGGATCATCAGCCTGAAACACCGCAGTTCCGGCAACCAGCACCGTGGCACCAGCAGCGATCACCTGTCCGGCGTTCTCAGGCGTTATGCCGCCATCGACTTCAATATCGGCGGTCAGACCGTGCTTCTCAACGAATTCTCTGGCTGCCTCGATTTTCGGCACTACCTCGGGGATGAACGCCTGACCGCCATACCCGGGCTCGACGGACATGACCACGATCACAGCACATCGATCGACGTAGTCGGCAACCGCTTGGAAGGGCGTGCCTGGGTTGAGCACCAGCCCGAAATCGAGACCGCTGTCGGCCGCCAGTTCCATGGCGCGTGATGGATCAGGCACCGCCTCGATGTGGATTGTCACCAAGTTCACCCCTGCCTTGGCAAACTCCGGGAGATAGGCGTCCGGGTTCGTGGTCATGATGTGACAGTCGAAGTACAGATCCGTGCAGTCACGGATCGATGCGATCACCGGGAAGCCGAAGGAGATGTTGGGCACGAAGTGACCGTCCATGACATCGAGATGCAGCCAGTCGACGTGTTCGGCGACGCGATCGATCTCCTGGTCGAGACGGGAGAAGTCGGCTGCCAGGAGTGATGGCGCGATCTTGACTGCCATGGCTGCGAGTCTATGGCCTCATCCGATGGTTCCGCCGCTATCTCGACGACCACGAGCCCAGTCGGCTCCGGTCATGACGGTCTTGCCAGGCGGCTGCAGGGTGAGCAACTCGATGCCTCCATCGGCGAGACCGGCCACTGGGATGCCATCGAGGATCAGCCATCTGCCCTGCGGAGGCCCGGAGTCGGCAGGGGCGACTTCGAGGATCTTGTGGGGAGCGCCTTCGATTCGGATTGTCGCGGCAGGGTCTGGAGCCAGCCCACGAACCTTGTTGACTGTGGCCTGGACCTCGTCCGAGGCACGGATCGGCCGGTCCGACGGCTCGACCTTGTCGGCATAGGTGGCGCCCTCACCGGTCTGAGGCGTCGGCTCCAGCTCTCCATCGAGATACGGACCTATCGACTCGGTGAGGAGACGAGCGCCGAGACGCGCGAGGCGGCTGGTCAGTTCACCTGCGTTCTCTCCCGGCTCGACGTCGATCGCCTGGGCGGTGAGCACTGGACCCGTATCGAGGCCTTCATCGAGCTTCATGACGGTGACCCCGGTCATCGGATCTCCCGCCATGAGGGCACGTGACACGGGCGCGGCGCCCCTCCACCGAGGAAGAAGGCTGAAGTGGACGTTGAGGAATCCGCGCCCAGGCACGCGCAGCGTCTCGGGACGAAGGATGCGGCCGTAGGCGACCACCACACCGAGGTCGATTGGAGCCGAGTCCTCCAAGGCTCCGAGGAGTTCTCGATGTGATCCTGGTTGGGCGACTTCGAGCCCGAGCCGATCAGCGATCTCCTTGACCGGTGGAGGAACCGGCTTCTGCGAACGTCCCTGGGGACGGTCGGGCTGGGTTACCACCAAGACGACATCGTGCTCCGAACCCAAGGCCTCGAGCGTAGGGACGGCGGCGTGAGGCGTTCCCAGGAAAGCGAGCCGTGCCATCACGTGTACCCCAGGGCCTCGTCACGCAGATCACGCAGCGCCTTCTTACGAGTGCGCTTGGGCAGGGCGTCGAGGAGGAGCCTGCCATCGAGGTGTGCGACTTCGTGTTGCAGGACCCGGCCGACAAGACCGTCACCTGCGTATTCGACCTCATGGCCGTCGAGATCCGTTGCCTTGACACGGGCGAAGGCGGGACGGCTGATCTCCCACCAGTGGCCCGGCACAGAAAGACACCCCTCCTCCTGGGTCAGCTCGCCGTGGGTCTCGACGATCTCCGGGTTGATCATGACCCGGGCTCCGAGGTCGTCTTGGGCATCGAAGACCGCGATCCGGCGAGATATGCCGATCTGGTTGGCAGCCAACCCGACGCCTGGTGCGTCATACATTGTTTCGATCATGTCCTGAGCGAGGGTGCGCACCGCGTCTGTGATCTCGGCGATGGGCTTGGTCTCCATGCGGAGCACGGGATCACCAAAGGTTCTGATCGGGTAGATGGCCATGGAGTGGCGTGACAGGGTAGATCGGGGCGTCGAGCAGTCGACAAACGCGAACAAGGAGGGGCTGATGCCGTTCTCCGACGTCGGCCCCTCCTTGCGGTTGGTAGCGGTCTGTCCGTCAGGCAACCCGGGGCTCACCGTGTGAGAGCTTCTCTCCCCAATCGATGAGTCTCTTTCCGAGCCGGCGTCGCAAGCGCCTATGGATCGGCTTCGACCGGCCTGAGCGGTTTGCTTCTCGTATCAGTTGCTCGCTCCGAGCTCGAGCGAGTCTCAGGTGCACGTACTGCATGATCAGTCATTCCTCTGTTCCTTGGTGAATGGGTGTGGACTTCGTCGATCGTGACGACTCTGCCAGCCGAGGCCTGACAGACGACCCAGCGATGAACCGGAACTACGCCGTGGGGCCGGCGTGGCGGCAGGAGGCAGCGATCGACATATCGAGTGCTGATACGTCCAAGAGCTCAAACATGCCGGTCACCTCCTTCCGTTGGCTTTGAATGACCATTGCGTCCGAGCAACGTAGGACCACGCGGGCGACGCTGTCAACGGAATTAGTCAGGTGATGCTCCTCGGCTGGTGTGTGTGACGTGGGCGGGTCCCACCAATCAGCAGAGGACCACCAGTGTGCCTGGTTGGGAGACCTCGCCGTCTCCAAGCCGTCCCTGGAGGTCGGGACGGCCCGTAGCCGACGCGCAGCACGCACCAGCGTCTTCGCGGTGTCGCTGCCCAAGTCGAGACGACCCGGCCACCCACTCCGACAGTGACCGGCACCCATCCCCGGTCGCCACCTGAGCCGAATCCAACTCGGCCAGATCCTCTTCCCCTCTCATGCCACCAATTGAACGAGGTGGGTCGGACCGTGAACAATCGTCCCGGAAGAGAAAACTCGGCGCCAACATGAGCCTGCCTCAGAGTCGGGGTCTTCCGCATTCCCCATGGTTCCGACCGTCGTGACCTTGGTCACGCCACAAGCCCGAACCCGTCAAACGTCGATGGGATCGGCGTCCACCCTGACTGTCGCTCCCCGGTCACGCCAGCGACCCACCAGACTTCGTAGCTCGAGACGAGCTTTTCCGAGCTTCCCGGTGAGGAGCCAGCGTTGGCCGTCCTCGACCGGCATTGGGCCCAACACCGTTGCGCCGTGGTCGATCAGCCGGGCGAGGCTGCCGGACGCGTCGTCGGGAACCTCGCCTCTGATCTCGACAGCGATCATCTCCGCGGAGGGGGGAAAGCCCTCGCGTGCTCTCTCGACCAGAACCCGCTCCAGGTATGGGATCGGGTCTCCTCGTCGCATGGTGGTCACCAGGAGTGAATCCGGTCGGCTGGTCTGAAGGATGAGTCTCGACCCTTTACCGGGCGAGAGGGCGGAAGCAAGACGCGCCAGTTGCCGCAAGGCTTCTTCGGCGACCCGGTAGCCGGCACCAATCAACATCCCGTCGACATCGGCAGCGACGGTGAGACCCAGGTCACCGATCCCGGCCAGGTCTCGCTCGGTACCCACGGTGACCGGTGTCGGCGCCGGATGGACCGCGGCTGTTTCCGCCGAGATGCGTCTATTGAGCTCCCTGACGAGACGCTCGGGGACGGTACCCATCTCTTCGAACGCCACTCCCCCACAGTTCTGGCATGGCCCGGTTTCCCTGCCGCACTTCGAGCAGGTCTCGACCCGACCCAGTCGAGCACCACACGAGGAGCAGGTTCGAAGCAGGCGGCAATTCGTGCATCGCGTCGATGCAAAACCGACACGGCGATGGGTGAACACGAACACGTGCCTCCCGGATTCAGCCATGGCGGCGATCGCAGCAACCGTGTGAGCCGCCAGGTACCCAGATCCCGGTTGCTCGTCGGAGCGGTCGACCACCTCGACCAGCGGCCACGCACGGTTCGACGGTTGGATGACCTCGGCGCCCGATGCGAGGAGCTCGACACCGGGGGTCGGTCCGTAGAAGACGACGTTGAACCCTTCGATACGACTTCTCTTGACGATCAGATCCCTGACATGGAGCGTCGGTGTCTGTCGGTCCTTCATCGCCCGGCGACTCTCCTCGACCACCAGCGCCAGGCCCAGATCCGCAACACGCCAGGCAGCGGTCTTCGGTGTTCCGATCACGAGACGCGGCGACACCTGGGCTGCCTCCCATGCCTTGGTCTCGCCCGCGTCGTCCTCGCCGGCCACGGCCACGGCCAACTCGTCCCAGCGTTGTCTCCCGCTCCCCGCCACGAACTCAGCCTCGGCCGCGGCAGCCGCGACCACGAGGACCGAGCGCCCCGAAGCGAAGATCGGGCCCAGGGCATCGAGGAACGTCAGGTCGTGCCAGTTGGCGACCACTGCCGTGACAGGATTCGTCCTGCCGGCTGCCGAACGGGCCACGACCTCGTCGAGCGGCGATACGACGGTGGCTCCGTGGGAAGGAACGATGGATCGTGGCGACTCCCGCGGCAGGTTGGGCGGTGTCGCCCTCGACAGCAAGGTCGACACCGGAGCCACGTAGTGGTGTGCCGCCCAGGTGAGCCCCTGCAATAGAGGCTCGTCGAAGACAGGCTGAGAGCCCGATATGCCGGCGATGTCCTTCAGCTTGCCGGGCCGATCCTCGGCGAAGCCGACAACCCAGCCTCGCACCCGGCGTCCCGATAGGGGGATCCTCACGATCGAGCCGACCTCGAGATCCCCGGCGAGGTGATCCGGGATCGAATACCAGAAGCCGTCGTCTACCGAGAAGGACGCAACGTCAGGAACAACCCGGGCTGCCCGGGTCACACGCCCGCGGCGCGCTTGATCTCATCGACCCTGTCGAGCTGCTCCCAGCTGAACTCGGGACGACCGAAGTGCCCGTATGCGGCTGTGGCGGCGAACACGGGGCGGGTGAGGCCAAGGGTCTCGATGATCGAAGCAGGGCGGAAGTCGAAGACCTCGCCGACGATGGTTTCGATCATCTCGGGAGCGATCGACTCGGTCCCGAAGGTCTCGACGTGAATCGAGAATGGCTCGGGCTGCCCGATGGCGTAGGCGAGTTGGATCTCGAGCTTTTCGGCCACTCCGGCTGACACGAGGTTCTTGGCCGCCCACCGCGCGGCATAGGCGCCCGAGCGGTCGACCTTGGTGGCGTCCTTTCCGGAGAATGCTCCACCACCGTGCCGGGCGTAGCCGCCGTAGGTGTCGACGATGATCTTCCGGCCGGTGAGCCCGGTGTCCGCAACCGGGCCACCGATCTCGAATCGGCCGGTGGGGTTGAAGATGAACTCGGCCCCGTTCGACAGCAGATCTTCGGGGAGGACCTCTTTCACTACCGTCTCGTAAACGTCGTCTTTCATCTCGTCCTGGTCCTGGTCGGGACCGTGGTGGGTGGATATCAGGATCTTCTCCACTGCCAGGGGACGAGCGCCCTCATAGCGCACCATCACCTGAGTCTTGCCGTCCGGTCGAAGATATTCGAGCTGGCGCTTCTTTCTCACCTCGGAGAGACGTTCGGCCAGACGATGAGCCAATTGGATGGGAAGCGGCATGAGGGCGTCGGTCTCGTTGACGGCAAAGCCAAACATGATCCCCTGATCACCGGCGCCCAGATCACGATCGACACCTTGGGCTATGTCAGGGCTCTGCTCATGCACGCGGTTCTCCACGGCGATGGTGTCGGCGGCGAAGTCAGGGTCGAAGCCGTCGTAACCGATTCTCTGCACCGTCTCGCGGACGATGCTCTCGATGTCGAGCTCGGTGCCGATACGGACTTCACCTCCAACGATCGCGACGCCTGTGGTCACAAAGGTCTCGCAGGCGACCCGCGATTGCGGGTTGAGCGACAGCGCAGCATCGAGAACCGAGTCGGAGACGGCGTCGGCTACTTTGTCGGGATGACCCTCGGTCACTGACTCGGACGTGAAGAAGAATGTTCGCATCGAGGAGCGAGGTTAACCCTTGGGAGCCCCGACCTCCATGACACGGTCCAGCAACCTCGAGGCCACCTCGTCCTTGGTCAACACCGGCCACGAATCGGTCTCGCCTCTTCGGTCGATCAGGACCACACGGTTGGTGTCTGTGCCGAAGCCGGATCCAGGCTCGCTCACGTCGTTGTACACGAGGAGGTCGACGCCTTTCTGCTTGGCCTTGTCGACCGCCCTCGCCACGTCTCCCGTCTCGGCGGCGAACCCGACCACGAAGGGCGCCGGATCCCGCGCTGTCACGGAGGCGAGGATGTCGGGATTGGGCGCCAGCTGAATCGAGTCGAGACCCTCGGAGCGGGCGAGCTTGGACTGACTGGGGTTCAGGGGACGGAAGTCGGCGACCGCCGCCGCCATGATGGCGATATCGGTGTCGACACTCTCGACCGCCTCCAGCATCTCCTGGGCGGTCTCCACCGCGACTACCTTCACCGTGGGCAGCACGACCAGGTCGGAGGTTGTCACCAATGTCACGTCCATACCGCGGCGAGCCCCCTCATTGGCGATTGCGTGGCCCATCTTCCCCGACGAGCGGTTGCCCAAGTAGCGGACCGGGTCGACGGGCTCCCGGGTGCCACCTGCAGTGACCAGCAGCCTCTTGGCGTCAGCAGGCGGTGACAGGAGCCTCTCGATCATCTCCAGGATGTCGTCTGGCTCAGAGACGCGGCCGACGCCG
>DASUUP010000448.1:0-2463 GCA_036373995.1 Acidimicrobiia bacterium | reverse complement strand
GGTCGACGTACAGGGCGTCCTCGAGATCCTCCACCCGAAACCCGGGGACACGCGCCCACACCGAGATGAACACAGTGACGGGGTCGGAGGAGTGAAGGGCCACCACCGACCGGGCTGCATCCACCACGTCGTCGGCGGGCGCGGCGAGCCGGTGACGCATCCCGAGACGAGCCCTTCGCTCTCTTGTGTCGATGGTTCGCATCTGATCCTTGCGCGGGTGCTCTACCTTGGGCCCATGTTTACAGAGAATCCGAAGGCCAAGACCATCCTCGACCGCGATCTCATCGGCTTCCTCACCGCTGTCAATGTCTGGGGACAGCCACAGACCGCGCCGGTTTGGTTCATGCGCGACGGCGACGACATCGTGGTCTACAACCGCCCCGGCACGCCTCGGCTGACCTCGATTGCGGCCAACCCGAAGGTGGTGCTCAGTATGAGAGGCGACTTCCGCGCGACTGGAGCGCTGGTTCTGGAGGGGCTTGCGGCAGTGGGCGGACTGCCGCCAGCGGTGGAGTTCCCCGGGTATATCGACAAGTACGGACGGGAGATCGAGAGGCTGGGCTGGACGCCGGAGTTGTTTTCCGCGGACTACAGCGAGGGGATGCGCATCACGGTCACGAGGCTGTGGTCATGGGGTCTGGACGCTCTCGACGAATGAGGGCTCTCCGACAACGCGGGTAGTGTCGATCGAAGACGAACGGAAAGGTCTCACATGGCACTCGAGAGCATCGGCCGCACTCATTGGGAAGGCAACCTCTTCAGCGGATCGGGGACAACCAGTCTCGATAGCGAAGCGGCTGGCCCACTCCCGGTCACGTGGAAGGCCCGAGCCGAAGAGCACGGGTCGGTGACAAGCCCCGAGGAGTTGATCGCGGCGGCGCACTCCGCCTGCTACTCGATGGCATTCTCCAACGCGCTCGACCAGAACGAAACGCCGCCGGGGAGCCTCGACGTCACCGCAACGGCAACCTTCGTCCCCGGCACCGGAATCACCACGATGGTTCTCGAAGTCGTTGGAAGGGTGGACGGCATCTCCGAGGAGAAGTTCTTGGAACTGGCTGAGGCGGCCAAGAACGGCTGTCCGGTGTCCCAAGCGCTCGAAGGGAACGTGGACATCTCGCTGAACGCCAGTCTCGCCGGTTAGACCCTCCGTAGCGGGAGGTTCGTCAGACGTCTCGCCGGAGGCGAGACGCTCAATCGGTCTGACGCTTCCGGTAGGCGGCGACTGCCTCTCGGGTCGAGCACGTGTTCGAACAGTGGCGGCGGGAGCGGTTGCGCGAAGTGTCGATGTACACGTCCATGCAGGTGCTCGAGTCACATACCCCGAAACGCTCCACCCCGTGCTCGACGATGACGCTGGCCAGACCCATGGCGGTGATGGCACCGAGCCAGCACACGATCGAAGTCTCGATCGGCTCGAAGTGGAGATGTGGTGAGCCGCTGTGGGTGGAGATCCGCGGGATGGCCCCGTACGACTCCAGCAACAGGTTGATCTTCTTGGCTGCCGTTGTCTCGTCCTGAGACTCGATGACCTCTCGTAAGGCCGCACGCAATTCGTGAACCGCCTCGAGATCTGAGCTGCGCGGCGGCTTGGCGACACCATCCCATAGATCGCGATAGCCGTCGAGAAACTGGACGAGCTGCTCCGAGTCCGCCAGGTCGTCCTTGGTGATGCCCTTGGTGTTGGTGAGGGCCACCGCAAGCTCGACGGGCTTGGTTGTGTAATGAGAGAAATCCATTTGACTCGTTACCGGGAACTGGTACAGTAATGAGTGTAAGCGGTAATGCTTCTTACCGCAATGGAAAGTCTCATTTACGAAGTGGTGAATGTCATGTTGGACCTAGCAAAGAGCATTCAAGAAGACCGCCGGCATCAGGCCGACATCCAGCGAATCGTCTCCAGCCTGCCCAGGGAGCGGTCGTTGTCGGTGGGTCGCTACCGGGTGACCGTGACTCGACGGTCCGGTAGGACCCTGCCGGCGGCCTGAGTTCGAGTGCATCGAGCTCGAACCCAATTGCATTGGGCCTAGAGAAGTCGGGAAAGGCCGGTAGGGTCCTTCCTCCATGCCTACCGGCCAACCCGATTCAATCGAGGGCTACTCCGACCGCCTCATCCGCGACGCGATGGAGGCGGGCGAGTTCGACGAACTCCTCGGCGCCGGACAGCCCATTCCCGGAGCCGGAACCAAAGACGATGCCGGCTGGTGGATCAGGAGCTGGATCGAGCGAAATCGGGAGCCAGGGAATCAGGACTCGAGCAGCTCTCGATAGAGACGGTGATTGGTCTCGTCGAAACACACGAAGATGACCTCGTTGGGCCCGTCGTGAGAGTCGGACCACTCTCTGACCGCTAAAACCGCCACCTCGGCGGCTCCCTCTTTGGGGTATCCGTAGACCCCGGTGGAAATGTTGGGAAACGCCACCGATCCGAGCGAGTGCTGTGCTGCGAGATCGAGACTGTTC
>DASUUP010000447.1:0-9553 GCA_036373995.1 Acidimicrobiia bacterium | reverse complement strand
TACATGATCACCCAGTACGTCCAGGCCGCCCTGGTCTCGGAGAACAAGGTGCTCTCTCACCCGGCTTCGGTTGACACGATCCCCACGTCGGGCGGTCAAGAGGACCACGTGTCGATGGGGTGGGGATCCGGCCGCAAGCTGCTCACAGTGGTCGACAACGTTCGCCGGGTGCTGGCGATCGAGATCCTGTGCGCAGTATCCGGGATCGAACATCGGGCTCCCCTCACCCCTGCACCAGGCACCTCCCGGCTGGTGGACCTCGTGCGTGGCGAAGTCCCTGCCCTCACCGGCGACCGCTCCCCGGCGGCGGACATCGAGAGAGTCGCCGACCTCATCGCCAGCGGCGCAATCGCCCAACTGGTCTGATGTCTGACCTGTTCCTCACTGGAATCGGGCACCTGACCACCAACCGGGGGCCCGCAATCGAAGACGCAGTCGTGGCAGTCGAGGGCGGCACCGTGGTCTACGCCGGCCCGGCTCGCGACGCACCTGATCAGACCGGCGAGCGCATCGACTGCTCGGGGCAGGCGGTCATGCCCGGTTTCGTCGACGCCCACACGCATCTGGTGTTCGCCGGGGACCGATCGGACGAGTTCGCCCGTCGTCTCGCCGGCGAGTCCTACCAGCAGATCGCCGCTTCGGGGGGCGGGATCCTGTCCACGGTCGCCGCGACGAGACAGGCGACGGAGGACGAGCTCTTCCGGCTCGCCGCCGGCCGCATGTGGCGCATGATCAGATCTGGAACCACGACGGTCGAGATCAAGTCCGGGTATGGGCTGGACCTGGAGACCGAGTCACGGATGCTCGCCGTGGCCCGTCGCATCGGCGAGGAGCTGCCCGTCACCGTGAAGACAACGTTCCTCGGGGCTCACTCGGTCCCGACAGAGTTCGAGAGCGACCGCGCCGGCTACGTCGAGAAGCTGATCGGCGAGATGATCCCGGCCGTCGCCGGTCTCGCCGATTACTGCGACGTGTTCGTGGAGGACGGGGTGTTCACGGTGGAGGAGGCACGTCGGATCTTCGCCGAGGCCGCGCAGCACGGCATGAGGTCACGCGTGCACGCAGAACAGCTCGGACACACCGGCGGTGCCGCCCTGGCCGCCGAGATCGGTGCCGTGTCGGCCGACCATCTCGACAACGCAACACCCGAGGACGCCGCGGCACTGGCGTCGGCAGGCGTCTCCGCCGTTATGGTGCCAGGGGCGTCTTACACGCTCCGCTCACAGCAGGCGCCGGGCCCTACTCTCGCCGAGGCGGGATGCAACGTGGCGTTGGCGACGGACTGCAATCCAGGGACTTCGTTTTTCGAGTCGATGGGACCGATCGTCTCTCTCGGTGTGGTGCAGATGGGCCTCACCGTCGACCAGGCCATTGCCGCCGCCACCATTGGTGGGGCGATCTCCCTGGAGATAGACGATCGCGGGTGGATCGGAACGGGGGCCAAAGCCGACTTGGTCGTCCTCGACGCTCCGACAGCGGCTCACATCCCCTATAGACCCGGGGCCAATCTCGTCGCCAGGACATTCAAAGAGGGCGTCCCGGTAGGTTGATCCCCTATGGATCGAGATCGAATCGAAGCCTTTCTTCAGAGATTCGTGGGCTACGCGTCTGGAGCGACCACGATCGGTTTGCTCGCGGTGGCCGACCGGAGCGGCCTGCTCGCCTGGCTCGGTGAGAACGAATCCGGGACCGTCGACGAGATCGCCGAGGGGGCCGGTCTACAGACGAGATATGTGAAGGAGATCCTCTCCGGCCTCACGGCCGCCGGGGCGCTGGAGTACGACGCCGAGACCGGGGTGTTCACTCTCCCCCCGGAACACGCCCTGTTCCTCGCCAGCGAGGCGAGCCCTTATTTCATGGGTGGCTGGCTCGACATGATGCCCTCGGTGATGAGCCAGGTCGACGGAATCGCCCAGGCGACGAAGCATGGTGGCGGGGTGGGTTTCGAGGAGTTCGGCAAGGAGATGATCCGGGGGATCGACCGTGGCAACGGCCCGTCGCAGAGGGTGTTCCTCCTCTCACGCTGGCTTCCCGCCGTCCCGGGCCTGGTAAACAAGCTGGAGACAGGAGCCAATGTGGCGGACGTGGGTTGTGGTGTCGGAACGGCGGCAATTCTGATGGCCGAGGCGTACCCCAAATCGAGGGTGACGGGCTACGACGTGTCTGAAGAATCGTTGGCCGTGGCCCGCAGCAGATCGAACGGTCTCGGCAACGTCAGCTTCACCGCATCGGCCGTAGAGGCCATCGCCCTCGATCCGCCGTACGATCTGGTGACCGCCTTCGATGTCATACACGACCTCGTCGACCCCCTCGCCGGCATGACCCGAATCAGGGAGTCTCTGGCCGCGGACGGGCAGTTTCTGATGATGGAGCCCAATGCCAGCAGCAACCTCGAGGACAACCTCGACCCTCATGGTGCCCTGCTCTACGGGATCTCCACGCTGCACTGCATGACCCAGTCTCTGGCGCGCGGCGGGGCAGGGCTGGGGGCGGTTTGGGGACGGCAAACAGCTGAGGACTATGCGGATAGGGCGGGTTTCAGCTCGTTCCAGGCTCTGGAGAGCATCGAGAACAAGTTCTCCGCGTTCTATCTCCTGACCGTCTGAGGTAGGGACTGGGTGGACTGCGGTGATCCGAGTGCACAACGTTGCGCTGAGCACAACGTTGTGCCCCCGGGCACGGTGAAGTTGTTGGGCCGAGACGCTCTACCAGGCGCCGCCCCCACCGCCCCCGCCGCCGCCTCCGCCTCCTCCGGAGAAACCTCCTCCTCCGCCGCCTGAGCTGCTCGGCGGGGTGAAAGCACCGGACAATGCCGACTCCAGACCGACGAAGGCGTTCTGGGTGGGGCCGCCCCCGTACCCATGGGAGCCATACCAATAGAGGTTCGAGGTCTGGTGCAGCTCCTCGGGCGCGTGAAGCCGGGCCTGTTCCAGCACTTGCTCGGCGACGCCAAAGGTGATCCCGTAGACCAGGAACTGGTCCCAGAGCGCCAGCGAGATAGACGGCGCCTCCTCGAGTCGTGAGAAGTCCGTCAGGTATCGACGAAAGGCCAGCCATCGCTCTGCCTCCAGAGCTCCTTCGGCGGTCCGACGGTTCCGGATCCGACGGAAGCTGAGGAGGATGAAGAGGATCACCGCACCGCTGATGAGACCGGCCAGCATCAGGGTCACGAACGCCTGGGCGCCGGGACTGTCCCCTACTGCCCTCGGAAGCAAGAAGAGACCCGCCGCGACGAGGGCGATCGCACCTATGCGGACGACCCAGGAGACTCCGTGTCCGGTGTCGTCGAGCAGCTGCCCTCTGCGCACAGCGGCGAGCACTCGATCACGAAACACCTGATACGTCTCGGCGTTGGCGGCTCGATCCTCTGTGATCGCCTCGTTGAGCTCGTGCAACGGCCGCGGCCCGAGACCGAGGGCACGACGGAGAACGGTCATCACCGACTGTTCGAAGTCACGCATTGGCGGCTCGTTGTCGGTGAGCCCGAGCACCAGATCGGTGATCTGCTCGGTGCGTAGACCGGCCCAGGTGACTCGTTGAACATCCGTCGGCTCGGCGGTGATCACTCCCTTCCTGATGAGATCGAACAGCGTCGCCGTGAACTGCTTCTCGTCGACGTGACCTTGGCTGACCAGGGCTCCGACCTCGGCCGGGGTCAACTCCGATGGAGGGAACTGCTCGTACTCGCGGTCGTAGCCTGTGTTCGGTTCCCTTCCGTAACGGAGGTAGACGGCGCCTCCGACCCCGAAGGTCATCACCAGGAAGGCACCGATCCCGGCGACGAGCCCACGGCCGGCGGCAGCACGGGCGTCGTTGGCTTCCCCGGCGAACTCCGCCTCGGTGTCGAGAATGTCGTTCAGACCATCGCCAGGGATCGCGGTCGCCCCGTCGATCGAATCCAGCAGAGACGTCGGGAAGACGACGCGTATCTCGACCCACTGGTGGGCCGGAACGCCTTCGGCAACCAGACTTGGCGAGACCTGATCATCACCAAGTGAGGTCGTTCCATCGACGTTGTACGGATGGCCCCAGATCCTGACGTCTCCTGGGTCGGGTTGCCCGGGAAGGGAGACAGAAGCGGTGACGTCGTTGGCTCGCACCGACCACTGGTCGCCCCACACCTTGTATTGGAGATCGACCACGTCGTCGTATGCATAGACCAGACCCGATATCCGGTAGACGAGCTCGAACGTGCGCAACTCGTCCTGCGAGGAGTGGTGCCAGACGATGCGGGCCAGTCCTGGCTGGAAGTCGAGCCCGTAGGTGCCCGGTGGTGAAGAGCAACCCAGTACGGCGCATCCACCCGGGTCGTAGGTGATCGTCTCGTCACCGACCGACACGAATTCGAAGGTCTCCCCTTGTCTGACCGGAATATCGCGGTAGGCACCGCTGAACGACCCGTCGAAGTCGTATGTCAGGTGCTCGGTCACCAGGAGGGAGCCGTCCGGCTCGACCACGATCTCTACATCGGCGCCGGCGATAAGGAACGACTTTGCGAGAGCCGGTAGAGCCGGCAGCGCCAACAGGGCGATGACGGCGAGTAGTCGGACCGGTCGTTTCAACTCAGAACTCGACTGAAGGAGCCTCCTCGGCCCCCTCTCCCGCCTCGAAGAACTCACGGGCATCGAAGCCGAACATCGATGCCACGAAGTTGGTCGGGACCTGCTGCACCTTGTTGTTGAACGTGAGGACGGTGTCGTTGTAGATCTGTCGGCTCACGGCAATTCGATTCTCGGTCTCGCTCAACTCGGTCTGCAGTTGCTGGAAGTTCTCCGTGGCGCGCAGCTCGGGATAGGCCTCGGCGAGAGCAAAGAGCTGGCGAAGCGCTCCCGTCAGGAAGTTCTCGGCTTCGGCCTGCTCCGCCGGGCCCTCCGCGGCTTGAGCAGCGTTGCGCGCCTGGATGACGCGCTCGAAGGTCTCCTGCTCGTGGGACGCGTAACCCTTGACCGTCTCCACGAGGTTGGGAATCAAGTCGTAGCGACGTTTCAGCTGGACGTCGACCTGTGACCAGGCATTGTCGACGCGGTTGCGGGCACCAACGAGGCCGTTGTAGGCGCCAATCAACCAGGCGATGAGAACTACGGCGAGGCCGATGACGATCCAGAGCCAGACGGGCATGGCCGCAGTCTAAGGAAAGGGTGGCACGCGCATGGGCCAGATCAGAGAGATATCACTTGATCCGGCATGTTTCCTGAGAGCGCCGTGTACAGATCGGGGAAGCAACCCACGGTTGCACCCTCGACCATGTCGACTGGTTCACACGTGGCGGGCTCGTCCCTGCCCCGACCGGTCGCCGGGTCGCACCAGCGAGGCTCACCTTTGGCGAGGTTGCGCTCGAGGGCACAGTTGTCGCAAGCCATGATCAGCATGCCGGTCTCTTTGGCCACCGCGGCGAGGCGTTCCCCGATCGGGTCTCCCGAGCGGAGTGCCCAGACGTTGTCGTCGAAAAAGAAGATCCCGACGACTTCCACACCGTGAGTCCCCGCTTCGAGCTGAGGGAGGATCATCTGGGCAACCTTGTAGCTGGCAGCCCGAGGCGTGTTGAGGACGTAGGCGACTTTCACATTGACTCCGCTGGTCGACGAAGGGTGAACCTAGCGACCGGAGATGGCCCCTCTGTCCAACGGGTCGACGTCGAACCGTTGCGACGTGTCCGGCAGCTCGGCCATGATCCCATCGAGGAACAGCTTGTACCCGTTCCCGGCAAAGAAACGTCGAGCTTGCTCGGCTTTGACGGCCGCAAGCTCGTGGTCGGTCCCCACGAGGAGAGCGAACACCGCCCGCGCATATGCCAGCACAAGGGTCGCCTGGGCTTTGGACCAGAGCTCTTCGGCGTCTATGAAGGCACGCTCCGCCGCGTCGACATCTCCTCTCAGTGCCCACAGATACGACTCGGCAACCCGGGTCAGACCACGACTGGCCCGGCCTCTGGGATAACGCTTGTCGATCGTTGCACGGAGCTGTTCCAAGCTGCTCATGTCACGCATCTGAGCGGCGGCAAAGACAGCCGCCTGGGCACCGGCGGGGTAGTTGGAAGGAAGATCTTCGATCTCACTCCCAAGCTCGAGAGCCTCGCGGAGACGACCTGTATCCAACAGGATCGCCGCTCGCGCGTTGCTCACCCCGATACGCAACTGCGCATCATCGGAGGCAACGTATTTCTCCTGGAGTTCAGAAAGACGCCGGAATCTCGCTTCGTCGAAGCCCGACCGATAGAGCTCGGCGCGAAGACGGGCCACCTCGATGTTGTCGGCCCAGAACTCCGAGAGATCCAACTCCTCGGCGGCGCTCACGCGGTCGAGCGCCTCATCGAGATGACCGTTGTCTATGAGGTTCAAAGCAGCGAAGAAGTGACCTCTCACCACCCATGCCTCATCACCGACTCGCTGAGTCAGCGCATCCAGCTCCCGGCTCGCATCGAGGTCGGAGACCTTGTCGAATTGGGTGGCTGCCACGAGGTTGTTGATTGCACGCAACCTGATACGGAGCAAATCGCGATCTCCAGCCATCTCCGCCACCCCGAGAAGGACCGCCGTCCCCTCCATCGTCCCTCCTTCGAACATCAACGCTCCGGCCTTGTTGATCAAGGTTTCCAGCATCGCCTCGACCGCCTCCATGTCCTCCATGATGGGAATGGCCGCGTCGGCGACGGCAATCGCTTCCTCAGTTCGCCGACTCAGGAACAAAGCTCGCGATGTCTCCTGGGCGAGGTCGATCCAATCCGGGTCCGCCGAGGGGAACACCTTTTCATAGACCTCTCTCGTCAGCTCAGCCGCCTCACCGGTCTCGAAATTGGCGGAGAGGATGTGGGCCAGGGCGGCTACTGCGCGGATCTCGCTCGTGGTATCACCATTCTCCCGAGCCAGATCGAGCACCTCCCG
Organism: Acidimicrobiia bacterium; assembly: GCA_036373995.1. GTDB lineage: Bacteria > Actinomycetota > Acidimicrobiia > Spongiisociales > ZC4RG35 > JANQRA01. The sequence goes on along the minus strand of DASUUP010000447.1, from coordinate 2,672 downwards.
AGCAATGGAGATGCCGCGATCCTCCCGACCGGTCCGCGCCAAGCAGCGGGCCGCCTCCAGCCGGAGCGACGCTCTCTCCGCCGCATCGGTGGTCATGTCGGCAGCTCGTTCGTACAGCTTCGCTGCCTGCGCATCGGACTTGAGGCCGGCTGCTCTCTCCGCTGCGTCGATGACGGCTCGACATGCGCGCTGAACCAGCTCCTGATTGCCCGGATCGGCTTCGACGGCATCGGCGTAGTGGCTGGCAACGACGCCCGCAAGCTCGGGGTCGTCAGCCGACTGGAACATATGAGCCGCTGCCAAGTGACGCGACACTCTTTCCTGTCGCGACAATCGAGAGTATGCAACCTCGCGAATGAGGCCCTGCACGAAGCGATACTGACCGCGTTCGGGTGATCTCGGGTTCTCATCGAGCTCGAGCACCTCACGGCGAATCAACTCGGACAACACGCTCTCCACACCTTCGATGGAGTCACCGCGCATCTCCGAGAGCGCGGTCACCGTGAACGTCAATCCCAACACCGACGCATCTCGTATGATCGACTGAGCGTCCGGTTCGAGCCGATCGATCCGGGCGCCGATCATGGCGCTGACCGAGTCTGGAATCGGCATCTGCTCGTCAGAGCCGGTGAATTCGAATCGATCTCCGTCACGAACCAACTGCCCGGTATTGAGGAGCATCCGCACAAACTCGACTGCGTGCAGCGGGACACCTGCAGAGCGCCCGACGATCCTTTCGACCATCGACTCGGGCAACCCAGGAGCTAACCCGGCGACCAGATCCGTCATCGACTCCCCGTTCAGCCGGCTCAGGTGCATCGTGAGGGTCCGTTTACGGCTGGCCGCCCAGTCTGATCTGCGTTCGAGCAGCTCGGGTCTTGCCAGACAGAGGACCAAGATCGGATGGGACGTCGTCCGCTCCACCAGCTCCTCGATGAAGTCGAGGAGGCCCTCATCGGCCCACTGCAGGTCCTCGAAGACCATCGACACTGTCCCCCGAGCAGCGATACCTTGGAAAAAGGCGCGCAACGCAGCGAAGTGCTCGGCGCGCTCGCCCGGAGGACCGGAGGCAAGTCCCAAGACTGCGGCGAGCCGTGGCTCGATCCAACGCTGGTCGTCCTGAGAGGGAAAGAAATCGGCGACCACGGTCCGCAGCTTCATACGCGCCTTGCTCGGCTCCTCTCCCTCGGTGATGCCGGCGCGTTGACGGATCATCTCGCCGAGCGCCCAGAATGTGACACCGTCACCGTATGAGGGTGACCGCCCCCCGTGGTAGTAGATGTCCTCGGTGATGCCGTCGATGTACCGGATCAGCTCAGCCGCAAGCCTCGACTTCCCGATTCCGCCTTCGCCGATGATCGACACCATCCGGGCGCGACCCTCACGTCCTGTGGCATGGAGCTGGTCCTTGAGGAGTCGTAGCTCGTCGTCTCTGCCCACGAATGGCCCCTCGAGAAGGTCGCTACCGGTGCGGGCGCTGGAAAGAGCAAGAACCCGGACGGCTTCGAACGCGGTCACCGCGACTTCCTTCCCCTTGACCTGGTGTTCTCCTACCTCGCGAAATTCGATGGCAGATCCGACCAAGTCTCTCGTGGTAGAGCCGACGTAAACCGAGCCCGGACTGGCGATCGATTGAAGCCGCGAGGCGGTGTTGACGAGATCACCGACTACGAGACCTTGCTCGTTTCCGCCCGATCCGACTGAAGCGGAGCCCGAGAGGATTCCGGCGCGTGCGGCGAGGTCGGGAATCCCCAACTCGCCACCGAGGCCTTTGACCATGTCGACCAGTTCCAGCCCGGCCCGCGTAGCCCGCTCGGCGTCGTCTTCATGGGCCTCAACGGCTCCCCAGACCCCCATCACTGCATCACCGATGAACTTGTCGGTGGTTCCGCCATAGCGGCCGATGATCTCCCGGCACTTCTCGTAGAAGTGAGTGAGCATGTTGCGGACGTCTTCGGGGTCTCGGCCTTCCGAGAAGGTCGTGAAACCGACCAGATCGGCAAACAGCACCGAGACCAGGCGTCGTTCGCCTGGATCGGTGGTCGCAGAGAGCGGAACGGATCGGTCGGGTTCTGGCTCGGCTTCTCTGAGAGGGGTGCCACAGTTGAAACAGAACTTGTTCGATGCCTCGTTGGCCGTCTGACAGTTGGGGCAGGTGCGGCCCAGCGGGCTGCCGCAGTTGGAGCAAAACGCGTGATTATCGGCATTCTCCGCACCGCAGTTTGCGCAGTTGACCAATGTCCCGTCCCTTCCTCAGGCCAGGGCAGACTATCCGACCCTATCTGACCACGGGCTCAGGAAACTCACCGCTTCGGTGGAGGCGCCAGCCCGTCGACCGCTGCAGCCCAGTCGTCCGGCAGACTCACCGGGGACGGGCGCGACACCAGCCGCAGATACAGGTCGGAGGCCGTCCCCTCGACCGAGGCGGTAGGGAAGCCGTCGCCATAAGCCCAAGTCCGGTCGAGATCCGTCGCTGTGACCTCGAGGGTTTGCACGTCACCCAGATGAGGAAGCCACATGTGACCGAACTCGTCGAGACCCGAGCGGGCCACGTTGTCGATGAGACGATCCTCCTCTTCGAAGGCCTGTGCGGCGTCCCAACGATGGACGCCCGTTTCGATCACCATTCGCCGCTCCCAGAAGCCCACCGATGGGGTGGGCCCGAATCCCCA
>DASUUP010000446.1:0-12029 GCA_036373995.1 Acidimicrobiia bacterium | reverse complement strand
GGCGAGGTGCTCTTTGGGGCCGGTCATCCCCGCCAATGTGGTTCCCGCTGCCTCCGGCGGTGTCCACACGATTTCGACCGGCGTCCCGGTGTGAGCGTGAGCATGATGTGTGTTTCCGGATCTCTCTGCATCAGCGAGCACCGCAGATGTGTCGATGAATGCCGCCAACTCATCGCTCTCTTCGCCGGTTGCCACCAGGTCGACCCGGTGCACCCATTCCTCGAGACGCCGGACGTCTCCGGCGATGTCCACCCAGCAACCCGTGTGTTGGGCCAGATGCGTGGACAGAGTCGAGGCGAGCACCCACCCGCGGTGAGCAGGCAGGGCTTTCGGGTCCTTAGGTGCAAGAGAGAGGATCTCGCTCCAGAGGACCAACGTCGCCGGACCGACGCCACGGATGACACCGAGGGAATCGGACTCGATGGCGATCCTCAGATCCCCTCGGGTCTCGATTCCCAAAGCGGCCTTGAGCTCGCGGAGGATCTTGGGGGTCATACGCGGGAGGCGACGTAGAGCCGCGGATTCGGCAGGGAACGCCTTCTCGAGCACGGTGAGCTCGTGCAGTCCACCTTCGCTGTTGAACTCTTCGATCAGCGAGGCCACTCCCGGGCCGACGCCAGGTACCGCAAGGATCTCTTCTCGATCGAGCCCCAGGTCAGGTGGAAGATGGTCCAGAGACCAGACCGCCCGATGAAACGCCTTGGAGCGGAACGACCGTCTCGTATCCGTGGCGCGCACCATGTCGGCTAAACGCCAAAGGAGCATGCCCAGCTCGCGACGGTTTGGTCGAGCGGTCCCCATGATGATCGCTCTCAGCCGTACTCTTTGCCGGTCGACTCGGGATGCTGGCGGATGAACGAGAACCGACCATCCGTCTCGAGGACGCCGAAGGCGATGTCTGACAGATCTCCGAAACCCTCGATGCGCGCTGCCTCCTTGAGCTCGTCGAGTGAGACCCTTTCCTGGTCGAGTCGATCCGACATCACTTGGCCATCGCGCAAGACGACAACAGGCTGGCCGGCGAGAACGCGCGCGGCACGGTCAGAACGACGACCCAGGGAATCGGAAACCAGTGTCCAGACAACGAACACCGCGACCGCGGTGAAGGCACCGGTCACAGACATGTCCTCCTGGGTGACGCCCTGCTGCACGAAATCGCCGATGACGACGATCAGCAAGAGGTCCAGAGGAGTGAGCTCAGCAAGTGAGCGCTTTCCCAGCCCGCGCACGATGAGCCACAAGAACCAGAACACGGCGGTTGCTCTGAGTACGAGTTCCATGCGCGGTCCTAAGGGGCGACCTTCGAGGTGAATTCGGCGGAGACCGCATCCTCGCCGTCGAGTTCCAGCACGGCCTCACCGGAGCGTCCCCATTGCACAGCCGGTTCGAGTCGCGCATCCAGGTCGACGATGAGACTTTCTTGGCCGTCGGGCACGGTGAACGTCCACCATGTCCACTCCTCGGTGTTGAAGGACTCGGCGGGGAGTGGCTCCATACCGTTGTCGTCGAATATCGCCAGGTAGTCCGATGAGATCCGAACGGTCAGCTCTGGTGGGAGAGCCGATCCATCGGAGGTACGAATCTCGATCGAGAACGGTGTGGCCAAACCCGGCCGGGTCACTGCTGCGTAGGTGACCGTCATCTCATATCCCTGTCCCGAGGCGCTGGTCTCGGCGGTCCTGACCCCGAGCAAACCGACTCCGGCTGCAAGCACCAAGACCCAGACCGCCCCGATGGTGACGAGTCGTAAGCCCAGCTCCCATCTTCCTTGGGCCGTCTCCACGTCGGGCAGCGTCGTGGTGGGGGCCGGTCGGCTCATGCTGGTGGGATTACCCGGCGCGATCGAGGGAGAAACGCCGGCGAATGGTTTGCCCATCGTCGTGCGCGGGAACCAATCGTCCCATGGTCGTCGAGAACGAAGACCTCGCCATCGAGGCCGGCCTTTGCTACGTGGAACCGGGAGAGCCGGGAATCAGAAGAGTTGGTCGCGGCCGCGGCTTCTCATACGAGGACCCGAGGGGCAACCCCATCAACGGAACCAAACGGGAATGGATCGAGAGCCTGGTCATCCCTCCGGCCTGGGAACAGGTCTGGATCTGCTCCGACAAAGACGGTCACATCCTCGCCACCGGTGTCGACAAGGCCGGGCGCAAGCAATACATCTATCACCCGGAGTGGGAACGAGTACGAGACTCGGTCAAATTCGAGCGTCTCAGCTCGTTCGGACGTGGCCTGCCTGACCTGCGGCGCCGTATGGACCGAGACCTACGCAGCCGAGGCTTGCCGCGGTCCCGCGTCGTCGCGCTGGCCACGGCCGTGCTCGACCGAACACTGCTTCGGGTGGGAAACAGGAAATACACCAGAGAGAACGAGTCGTACGGTCTCACCACACTCACTTGCGATCACATCGAGGTGAATGGGAATCACGTCCACCTCGAGTTCGCCGCCAAGGGTGGCGCCGATCGCCAACTCGCGTTCAACGACCGTCGGCTTTCATCGCTCGTAACACGATGCCAGGAGCTGGCGGGCCAGACGTTGTTCAGCTACGAGACAGAGTCGGGCCGGGTCGCATCCGTCACATCCACTGACATCAACCACTACGTGTCCGACACGATGGGCGAGCGATTCACCGCCAAGGACTTCAGAACGTGGGGCGCCAGCGCACTCGTTGTGACTGAGCTGGCGAACGGGGACTGCCAGACCGACAAAGATCAAGCCCTCCAGGATGCCGTGGGCCGTGCAGCGGAGCGGCTCGGAAACACCCGAGCCGTGTGTCGGCAGTCGTATGTGCACCCGGGCGTCGTGGAGGCTCACGCGGCGGGAACTGTGCATCGCGTATGGAATCGGTCCCGACCGGGCAAATGGATAGACCGCTCCGAATCGGCGCTGCGTCTGATCCTGGAAGATGCCCATTGACCGGCGTCATGTAGACATGAGTGACCCATCCGAGCTCGATCTGGCAGGGCTGAGTCTGTCTCGAATCGCATCCCTGGCGGAGGGCTGCACGGCATGTGAGCTCTACGAGGACGCCACCCAGGTCGTGTTCGGGGACGGCCCGCAGAGCGCCTCGCTGATGCTTCTCGGAGAGCAACCCGGGGATCAAGAAGATCGGGCCGGGGAGCCGTTCGTCGGGCCTGCCGGTGATCTGCTCGATGCCGCACTGATCGAGGCTGGAGTAGATCGGGGTGAGGTGTACATCACGAATGCCGTGAAGCACTTCAGGTTCGAGGAGAAGGGGAAGAGACGGCTTCACAAGAAGCCGACCCATCGTCACGTGAGCGCCTGTCGACCGTGGCTCGAGGCAGAGTTGGCAAAGGTGGGGCCGGAGGTGATCGTGACCTTGGGCGCTTCAGCTGCTCAATCGATATTGGGCAGGTCTGTCCGGGTGATGTCGGATCACGGCGCTTCCGTCGAATGGGAGCAATATCTCGTGGTCCCCACGATTCACCCTTCTTTCGTGCTCAGATCGTCGGGGGACCGGGCACGGCGGGACGAGCTGTTCGCGATGCTCGTAGCCGATCTGAAGAGAGCCACTGAACTCACCTCAGGCTGATTTCTTCTCCTGTTTCGTGGCCTCGACACTGGCCCGGAGAGCATCGAGAAGGTCGGTGATCTTCGCCGGCTCCGGTTGCTCGGGTGACAACTCGATCTCGTTGCCCTCGATCTTGTCCTGAATCGCATTCTCCAGGGCCTGCCGGTATGAGTCGTGGAAGAGTGTCGGGTCGAACGAACTGCTGAGTTGGTCGATCAGCTGCTCGGCCATCTTCAACTCTTCGTCGGAGATCTCGGCGCGGTTCTCCAATTGCTCAAAAGCCGGAATCCGGATCTCGTCGGGCCAGTGCATCGTCTGCAGCACGAGGATTCCGTCGACCGGTCGAAGCTCGCACAACGACTCTTTCTCCCGCAGGGTGATCTTGCCCACGGCGACACGCCCCGAGCGGACGAGGGCTCGCATCAACAGTTCGTATGCCTTTGCGGCGGAGGGCTCGGGAGCCACGTAATACGACTTCTCGAAACCGATCGGGTCGATTTCGGTTTCGTTGACGAACTGGACGACGTCGATGGCGTGGACGCTGTCGGAAGGCAACCTGTCCAACTCATCGTGGGTGAACGTGACGTAATGGTCCTTCTCGTATTCGTACCCCTTCACGATGTCGTTCCAATCGACCTCCTCACCCGTCTCGGCCGACACCCGTTGATACTTGATGCGGGACTTGTCCTCGGCGGAGAGCAATCGGAACGAGATGTCCCGGTCCTGAGTGGCGCTGTAGAGACCGATCGGGATGGTTATCAACCCAAAGGTGATCGAGCCCTTCCAAATGGCTCGATTGGTGGTCTCAGGACGTTCCGCGTCCCGCCCGTTGTCGGTGGTGCTTCCCTCGAGTCCTTCGGTTGTCAGCGCTTCTAGAAGCTCTTCCTTGTCCATCCCGGAGCGACCAGGCAGGTCGCGTTCCTTGGCGATGTCGTACAACTCGTCCTTTGTGAGGCGTGTGAGAGCGGAGGCGGTAGTCATGTCCTCTGACTACCCGGGTTCGTAGGTCCGGAAACCGTTGGCACGCTCCCGGTTTGGGACACCGGGCGCTCCGGGTACCCACCTCCTGTCACGCCAGAAAGGAGCCCTCCGTGGGCACAGTCCTCGTAATCGTCGCCATAGTCGCGATCGCAGCCCAGATAACCAGATCGTCGTTCAGCTGAGTCAGGAGGCGACGCGGTGGTCGAACCGGCGTCGGAAGAGGCCTTCAGGGACGTCAGAACCGGCCCGGCGCAGGGCCAGCGCCCATGAGGGGGAGAAGCCAAGGACCCATCGCAGACTGGTGACCGCACCCCTGCCGATTGCCTCCGCACCCGGCTTCGGAGTCACGCCCAGAACCGCACGCAAACGCGGCGGGATGATGGCAATCGCTGCTTCCAACAGGGCCATATAGCCGATCCTGATTCCCGGGCTGAGGGGCGGATGCGTGAGGAAGTCCACGACGTCCTCCATTGCGGGAGACGACGCTACCTCGGGATGCTCTCTGACCCATTCGGCGAGTGCGGAGGCTGTTGTCGGCATCGGGTCGGCGTCGAGCAACGCACCGATCCGCGTCTGCTCCGAGACGAAGAGATCAGACTCGGGCTCGGTGAGTCTCATCGCACCGTATGTCTGATGGGCAACCAGGAACGAGTCGGTCAGCACATTGTGCACCCATGCCGAGTATCCAGGGTCGGCCGCGTCGTAGGCGACTCCACGGGCCGAAACCCCCTTGACGATCCTGTGGATCCGTCGCACGTTCGCGACCGCATTCTCCACTTCGGGCTTGGCTCCGAACGTCGTGGCAGTGACGTAAGCCGAAGTCCTGGAGAGCCGGCCGAACGGGTCGTCCCGATAGCGGGAGTGGTCGGCCACGCCGGCCACGACCTCGGGATGAGCCGACTGGATCAACAGGCCTCGCAGTCCGCCGACGAAGGCTGCCGGGTCGGCAAGCACGTGCCACGAGACAGACCCCGGGCCGCATAGACCAGGGTCTCCTGTGTAGTCGAGAGTGTTCTCGAGTGGATAAGGGGCGTACTCGAACAAGGAGAGAGTCGCTCTCGTGAGGCCGTGTCGCATTCCCTCGACCAGGGCCCCGGTCCGTCGCCGAAGTCTGGGTATCGCTTGCATCGTTCAGAAAGCTAACTCCGTCGGCCGCTTAGCCACCATGACGGGTTTGTGTCCATGTGAGCAGGGGTATTCATGACCGGTCACAGAGGAGAAACCTTGGACACAGAAGCCATCGCCAGCGAGATCGTCTATCTCAAGAATCGGATCGCAGAGCTCGACGAGGAGAGCGTTGAGGAGAAGCAGCGCCTCCACGAGCGTCTTCGCAGACTCCAGGATCAGCTGAGCAGCGACTCGCCTGACGATCTCGAGACGGACTCACATGGAGACGAAGTCCAATACCTCCCACCTGCCTGAGTCTCAGTCGTCGCCGTCTTCATCGTCGGCTTCCTCGGTCGCAACGTCGGGCTGCAGGGCATAGGTTGCGGCCGTCGCGGCATCGAGTTGATTCACCGTGCCCTGAGTAGCCAGCTTCCCGGTCGTGTCAGAGATGTGGGCTCTGATGAACCAGTGGTTCAGTTCGATCCTCCTCGATTGCGAAACGAGTAGATCCTCGCTGATCGGGTCGACGCTCTCTACCTGCTCGATGGCTTCGCGGTGTCCTGCCCCGACCTGCTCGTAGACCTTGTCCAGTGCGCCGAGGTGCGCCATCACCGGAGCTCTGCCCAAGGCATACTGATCTTCGGTGGCGCGCATATCGACGACCTGCTGGGCAAGCCCTGCGGCGACGCCGCCAAGCGTTGAAATACGCTCCGCGACCTCGTCGACCATCGCGCGGGCTTCCTCGGTCTGGGCGTCCATCAGCTCATGAACGGCGATGAAGCCGGGCCCGATGACGTTCCAATGGACGTGCTTCAGGATCAACGACAGATCGATCAGCGATGCCAGGCGTTCCTGAAGAATCGTCGCCAGCTTCTCGGCATCGCCGGTGTCCATGCCCGCAGGCGCGTACTGATGCTTCATTGTGTCCCTTCGGTTGCAGATAGTGGGCTTACCCGGACCGACCGTGCAGAAAACGGCTCTCTCGTTTGGCCAAGCGGTCGATCGGGTAAACGTGTTGGCGGCCATGGGTCTGGCGAGACGCAACCGGGCGGGGTTCTCCCGGCAGACGGTTTGTCTCCAGAAGATCCGGGGTACGTCCCAGCGGAAGGAGCCGAAAATGATCGACAGCAAGGGACGCGGACTCGACGAGAACTCCACCGAGGACGTCGTGACGCACCGCAGGGGTTGGTTGGTGACCATCGTTCTGCTCGGTGTCATCGGCATTGCCCTCTGGTACATGATGAACGGCAGCGACGACGTCTGATTCGATCACGTCCGAGCCGATTGAGACCTCCGGGCACCTGCCCAGCCCGGATTTCCGAACCCCTTCGGAGTAGGTATAACCCCCTCGTACGCGAGGGGGTTTCCTACGTCGCCAGCAGGTCGAACGATTGACCGCGGGGGGTCCGGGGTAAGCCAACGGAACCATGCGACCGATTCTCAACAGCATCTCCGACTCGGCGGCGTCGGCCGGTAAGGGTGCTCTTGCCGGGGCGGTTGCCACCGCCTTGATGACGGTCTCGTCGACGCTCGAGATGAAGATCCGCGATCGCTCGCCGAGTGATGTCCCTGCCGCTGTCGCCGGCAAGGTCCTCGGAGTGCAACCTCGAAACCCAGAGGGCCGGCGCCGTTTCGGAGCCTTTGCACACTGGGGATATGGGACGGCCTGGGGCGTCGTGGGCGGCATGATTCATCACTGGACCCCCAACCCCGGCGCCGCGACATGCATCCACTTCGGCTCCGTGTGGGGCACCGAGGTGACGATGCTGCCCGCTCTCGACGAGGCACCTCCTTTGACCGAGTGGGGGTGTGGAGGAGATCTCGATCGACGTTCTCCATCACGTCGTGTACGTGCTTGCCTTCGCAGGCGCCTGGTACCTCCTGAATCGCCGTGAGCGGCCGTGGTGGCAGCGACTGTTGACCTAGGGCCTCAACAAAGTAAGTCTTCTCAGCCAGGCCGGACCAAAGGAGGGGCCCCGCTACTTGTGCGGGGCCCCAACCTCGTTTGAGTCTTCCAGCGGTCAGTCGTTGAGACGTGCCTCGATTTCCTCGTAGCTCTCGCCGGTTTTCTCCTTGATGCGGCCTATGAGTTCGTCATAGTTGCCTTCGGCGACATCGAGGTCGTCGTCGGTGACGTCTCCCCATGTCTGCTTCACCCGGCCCTTGAGCTGATCCCAGCGACCTTCCCACTTGAGCTTCGTGCTTTCTTGCATGGCTTCTCCTTTCTCTGTGGTGCCATGTCTGTGAGTACCCGAATCGGCAACGTCTCAAAACAGGAATCTGGGATGAACTCCTTGCAGAACACAAAAGGAAGCACCCCAGCGGTCGGGAGGGGCCCTCTTCTCCGTTCGGCCGCAGATGGTGGTCCATCCCGGACACTCGAATGTGATCTAATCGGTTGCGTCACGCAGGTGGCGGACCCGGTCGTGTGCCGACTCCACTTCGCCATATTGGCGCTGTATCACCGAACGCACCGAGGTGGGCAGGTCGTCGTCGAGCGCTCTCTCGTACTCGGCCTTGGCGTGATCCTCTCCTTGCTCGGCGGCTGCCAGGACGGCGTGTGGGTCATCACCGGTCAGCGCGTCGCTCAGAGCCATGAAGCTGCGATGCACAGCGCCGGCAACGGTTCCATCTCCGTTCTCGATCGGGGCACCCTCTGCCGCAGCGATAGCCTTCAGCTCGTTCGACATCCGAAGACGCTGTTGGGACAGCTCCCGCATCTCGGCGGCGAGAGTGGGGTGGCCATCGTCGTCCAGCTTGTCCGCTGCTTGCCCAAAGCCCTTGCGCCCGTTCTCCACGGTCTCGAGCAAGTTCTCGATGATCGAGATCGTCTTGGTTTTCTCCATGTTCGTTCTCCTGTTGGGTGACTGATCCTGGAGGTACCCGTCGCCGCAGCGGCCCAAACACCAGAAAGGCTCCGCCCTTGGGCGGAGCCGTTTCTGGAGCGTTTGAATCGCTACTCGGTGTCTTCGACGATGACCTCTTCGTCCCAATAGGGCTCGCGCCCGTAGTAGCGATAGACATCCCCGAGCCACGAACGGTCGTGGACATCTGGCCAGTCGTCCTTGTCGAAACCGGGAGCATTCTCCAGTGTCTCCTTCGATACATCGATCACGATCTCGTGTGCGTCGGTATCGATGGTGAGCAGGTCCCAAGGGATGGCGAAGTACTTGTCTCCCAGTCCCAGGAACCCGCCCGACGCCAGAACTGCATAGTTGACGCGTCCGTCCTGGAGGTCGATGACGAGCTCCTCGATGTGTCCAAGCTTCTCTCCGGCCGGGTTGCGGGCCTTGTCACCCGTAATCGTCCCGGCGCTCAATGCTGTAACTGTCATATTCAGTATGTCTCCTTGAGAGGGTTGATCAGAAGATCAGGATCAGAATCAGGATGAGGAGGATCAGACCTCCGATGCTGATATACATTCAGGCCTCCTTCCTGGTGGCCTCGACCAAGGCAGCATCGACACGGGTGTGATACACCTCTCCGATGCGTCCGCCGACGTAGCCACCGGCGAGAGTTGCGATCACGAGTACGGCGCTGGCAACAATGGCCATGACGGTGAGCTCATCTACATCGAGCTGGGCGAACCAGTTGGGCAGGTCGGCTCCGCCGAAGGCGTTGTACTCAACGCCGACCCACGCCCCGAGTGCGGCAAAAACGGCTACGAGAAGGATCATCCAGAGCCCCGCACCCAGACCGTTCATCCCGCCGTTGTAACGAGCCATACGCCCGGCGGCGAAGCCCCCCGCGACGAAAGAGGCGAATACGACTATTCCGGCAACTATCAATCCCACGACCGACGACTCATCGAGAGCGCCTTCCGGGTTGATGATGTTGAGCTGGTAGTCGATCCCACCCGCCCCCGCCGCGAGCAGCGCGGAAATGAACACCAAGACGCCAAGTCCTGTGAACATGCCCATGATCGAGGCCAGGAAATCCGACTTCCCGTAACGCTCATAGACTTCGGATATGTTCTCCGAACCGCCGATTCGGCGATCCGGGCTGGTGGTTGACATTCGCTCCTCCTGTCTTGAACCAGCTTTGGAATACCCGCCGGAAGGGTTCTCCTAAACCCCGCAAGGCGTCGGAAATGGAAAAGCGGCCGGCTGCTCAGCAGCCGGCCGCTTACATTCCCGTGAGGTTGTCGCTTACGGGAGAGTTGTCGTGGTCAAGTCGAACGTCGTCGTGCTCGTCACCCCGGTGCCGGGATCGACGGTCCCGCCGTTTCCGTTGTCGTCGTCAGCGTCGTCGCAAGCCGTCAGAGACATTGCGAGAGCGAGCACAATGCTCATCAGCACGGTTGATTTCTTCCTATCGCGCATTTCCGTCTCTCTCCTTGATGTCTCGGCCAGGACCGGGCGAGCCGACCGGCCGATGTCGCGGGTCGAGTCGAATACCCACGTTTTCAGTGGCCCAAACCTCAGCCTTCGTATCCGGACGCGCGCGCTGCTTTGCCCTGTCGTTTCGCCTTGTCCTTGGCCTTTTCGCGGGAGCTCTTGTTCCCTGACTCGTAGTGGTACTTCTTTCCCGAATCGCCCCACTGGTAATAGGGACCGTCGCTGTCCTTCCCACGATGCACGGGCATTTGATCTCCTCTCTGAGCTCGCGGTGGCTCAGATACCCTTGTCCCTGTATGGCGAAACGGCTCGTTTCCGGCCAGAGCAGGTCGGGTAGGGACTTCGGGCTGGCCATCCGGAGGTATCAATGAGACCACTGTCACTCGATCGGAACCTGTTCGACGATTTGGCGCAACGTGACGGAAAGAATCTGATCTCGATATTCCTTCCGACCCACTCCAAGGGTCGCGATGTGGCCCAAGATCGAATTCGCCTGAAGAACCAGTTGGCGTCCGTTGACGCCGAGTTCGAGCGCCTTGGTTTCAAGCCGCGGGAACGCAGGCAGCTTCTGGAGCGAGCCGAGGATTGGCTCGACGACCGAGAGTTCTGGGAGCATCAGGGCCGAGGTCTCGCCGTGTATATCGACGACGAGGGCGGCGCCACGTCTGTGTCCCTGAGAGAATCCGTCGAGGAGTCTTCTGTGGTCATGTCGGTGTTTCTGATGCGCCCGCTGCTGGCTGAGCTTCAGATCCCGGAGCTGGCGGTCCTTGCGTTGACCAAAGGCGAGGTGGGTCTGTTCGTCGCTTCACCATCGATGGCGAGCCGCGTGGACGTCGATCTGCCGGAGTCGTTCGACGACGTGAACTGGTTCGTGGATCGCGAGCGTCAGCGGCAGCAGCACCCCGACCGCAGCGTCTCGGGCCGGGCGCGTCATGGCCACGACCCGTCGGGCCAGGAGGGCGAGGATCTCAGTCGCTTCCTGAGAGAGGTCGACAGGGCCCTGCCCAGCGGCGATCCCATCGTCGTCCTCGGCGACGACGATCTCGTCTCGCGGTTCCAGGGTGTGACCGATCGCCGTGTGCTCAGCCCCGAGAACAGCGGGTTGCGTTCGCCATTCACCGAGAGCGAGATCCTCGACACAGCGGGTGCCTCGGTCGAGGAGTTCGCGAGGGATCGCCAGGCAGAGGCGTGGGCCGAGGCGAAGCAGCAGATCGGAACCGGTACGGCCACGACCGACGTTTCAGAGGCGATGTCCGGGGCGATCACAGGTCGTATCGGCGAGCTGGTCGTGGATCCGGCGGCGGACCCCATCTGGGGACGTGTCGACGAGACCAATTTGAAGGTCACGATTCATGAAGACAGGGCACATGCCGACGTGGACCTCATTGACAGAATCGTCGTTCTCTCGATGCAAAACGGCGCCGACGTCACCGCATTCACAGATCCATCGACCGAGTACCCGTTCATCGCCGTCACCAGGTTCTGATTCCCCGCCCGGGGCCGATGCTGTGTAGCGTCGCCACCAGATGGCGGATCAGGTGGCTGCTCCGGGACCCATGACAACGGTCGACCCCAAGGTGGAGGGGCGTCTCGTGATCACCGGGCGTCTCTTTCGCTGGCTGGCCGTGGGATTCTCGATCGTGGCCATGCTCGGAACCGTCAATCCGCTCTTGGCGAAGATACCGCCCGGGCCGGGGCTCGTTCGTGACACTCCGCTGGCCTCTGCCATCGCCATGGCTGTCCTGGCGTTCGGCGCACTGATCGCAGGCGGAACCACGGGTGCCGCGGGAGCCACGGTGGGATGGCGTCGTGTCGGCCTCCTCATGAGCGTCGGTGCAACCTGTTTCGGGGTCTTCGTGATCTACGTATTCGTCGTGGGGATGACCGACATCTGGGGCGAGGGCGTGGCGATACCGTCGTTCTCGGTTGGTTTGATTCTCGTCGTGTTGGGTCTTGCGGTTCCCCTAAACGTGAGTCGCGTCGACTGGCACGTCATCGCCGGTCAGGTCGGTGCCCTCCTGGTCTTTTCGCTGACGATGTCGATATTCCTCGGCTACGCATACGGTGACCCC
>DASUUP010000445.1:0-12306 GCA_036373995.1 Acidimicrobiia bacterium | reverse complement strand
GGTCCGTATATGGTGTCGAGACAGCGTTTCCACGATGTGATGCCGACCACCGGCTTCATTGGCTGGTCTCCGATTCGTAGTGCTTTGCCCCCGGTCCACGCGGGGCGCGTATCCCACGATATTCCCAATCGCCGCCAAGGGCGGTCGAGATCACCTCTTCTGATTCGCTGGGCTGGGCACCGAGCTCGGTTCGGACTGCGACCTGGCCCTCCACCACCGGATTGGTCAGGGCGCCGAGCCCCTCGACTTCGACCGTGACCACGTCGCCCGGTTGCACCGGTCGGGAGCCGGCCGGCGTCCCGCTCAGGATGACGTCGCCGGGCAGGAGCGTGATCGTGCGGGCAAGGTCGGCGACCAGGTATTGCATGTCCCACTCCATCTCGGAGGTATTGCCCGACTGTCTCACTTCCCCGTTGACCAGGGTCCGAATGTCCTTGTCGTGAAAGTCCCATTCGGTGACCAGCCCGGGTCCGAGTGGGCACAGGGTGTCTGAGCCCTTGACCCGGAGCATCGACCCGGCGTCGGTGTCGCGGAAGTCATGGAGACCGAAATCGTTGGCGATCGTGTAGCCGGCGATGTGGTCCGCCGCCTCGTCCCGGGAGATGTCGAACGCTCGACGACCTATCACGATGGCGATCTCGCCCTCGAAGTTCAGGTACTTGCAGCCGATGGGGCGAACGACGTCACCGAGATGAGAATTGAGCGATGTCGTCGGCTTGTGGAAGTAGGTGGGTGCCGGGGGCAGTCTGGTCATGAACTCCTCGACCCGGCTGCGATAGGTCAGGTGCGTGGCGATGATCTTGGTGGGCTCCACTGGCGGGAGGTGGTGCGCACCTTCGATGGATACGCGGTCGCCATCGACGGTGACCAACTCGTCACCCTCGACATGCGCCTGGACCTCTCTGTCGTGGAGGAGGATCCGTCGGTACTCCGGCATCACAGGTGACGGTAACCCGTCATGGGATCGGGGCGGACCAGATCTCGAAGCCCGAGGAATCCTGCGGCGAGAACCATCCACGCGACGATGTGACGGCCGCCATCACGTGTGAGTCGGTCACCTCCAGCAAGAGGATCGTCGTGTCACCCATCGCGTCCGCAGCATCCTGGACGGTCCACTCATCCTCACCGTAGAAGACGAAAGCTTGGTGCTGGTCATCCAACCGCGCATTCGCCCAGAGTGACCGCTCGGCCTCGATCAGCTCATCGAACGAGAATGCAGCCAGATCCTCACCGGTCTCCGTGTCGTGGAACGTGACCCTTTCGCTCGTCGGATCGACGCTCACCCCATCAGGTGGTGTCGAGGAGCTCATCGACCAGCGGTACGTGGCGTCTCCCTTCTCCAAGGAGTAAGAGCCGGTCGCGTAGTCGATGGTCAGGCTGGCGTCCCCATCGACAAGAGTCATGGACTCTCGAATCGGGTCGCCGGCCGTGGTCATCCAACCATCAACGGCGGCCGCGATCCCACCGGCACCGGCGGCAAAGATGCCCATGTTCCACGAGATGATGCCCGATCCGGGAAAGTGCTCTTCCGGCCCGATCGATTCCCAGGTGATTCCGTCCTCGGAGGTGACGACTGATGGAAGACCTGATCGGGATGGCCCAACCAGAAGACCGCCCCAACCCTCGACCCGCTCCGGCCCGAGCCCCAGGCTCCGCTGTTCCCAATTGAATCCGTCGACCGAGGTCCATATTCGGCTGCCCTGGGTGTCCCAGCCCGTCACGATCACCTCGCCGCCGCCGGCGGTAGTGGTGATGGACGAGATCCAGTGGGCGTCTTCGATCTCGCTTCGGTGCCATTCGCCGTCATCGGCCGACACCCAGACGTCGACCGCAGGCTCGGGTGCGCGGTATTCCGTCTCGAAGAGGGCCATTTCCTCAGCACTGAGTCCCAGGTCGGATGCCGGCACCTCGACGAGGGGGAAACCCAGCGGGCCCCATATGACGATCTGGATCTCTTCGCCGCTGGATTGCGTGCCCCAGCTCAGACTCGCCGATGACATGTCGTGGCCAAAGACGCGGGTCATGGTCTCTTGAATGAGACGCTGTGCGTCGATGGTCGTTCTTCCTGTGACGACGAGGATCTGTTCGTTACCACCGATCACATAGGGATAGACGACCATGTTCTCGGTCAGTCCGTCGATCTCGATGACCTCGGGCTCCCATGCCACTCCATCTACAGACCGCCAGAGAGTCATGCCATCGCCGCTTCTGCCCGGTTCGACGGCGATCAGCCCCTGGCTGGTGCTTGCGACGCTCATAACCGACCTGCTGTCGTCGATCACCTGGCCCAGCGACTCCCAATCACGTCCATCTTGTGAGCGCCAGGTCTGAAGGCCTCCCCCGTCGTAGCCCCAGAAGCTCGGTCCGTCGGTGGCGAACAGATATATCCACCCATCGTGGTCGAACAACGCCAGAGGATATGCGTCGTCGACCGATTGGACCTGACTCCACTCGAGGGGAGCCCCGCGCTCGATCTCGCTGACTGTGAAGTTCTCGAAGTCGATCGGCTCCTCGATGTCCTCGGCACTGGTGGATGTGGTCGACTCCGGTGCCGCCTCTGGTGGAGGGGCGGTCAACGCTCCCAGGACGATTGCGCCGAAAGCGAGTGCCAGGGCCGCCACGCCGAAGATGATCGACGACCTCCGCCTCCGTGACGGCTGATTGGAATCCGGGACGCCTTCGGGTAAGACCACTCTCACAAAACGTAATGCGAGTTCCGGGCCGTTCCCGCTGACGCAGGGATGTCGGAGGTCTGGATTAAGTTCGGCATAGACGAAATGACGACACCGACATTGGACTCCGGCAATCCCGACCCCCGTGCCGACATCAATTCACACGACACCTACGTCGACGATTTCCCCCACGCCGCCTTCCGCCGTCTGCGCGATGATGAGCCGGTGGCCTGGGTCGCTGA
Organism: Acidimicrobiia bacterium; assembly: GCA_036373995.1. Classification (GTDB taxonomy): domain Bacteria; phylum Actinomycetota; class Acidimicrobiia; order Spongiisociales; family ZC4RG35; genus JANQRA01. The sequence goes on along the minus strand of DASUUP010000445.1, from coordinate 9,392 downwards.
GCATGGATCGGGTTTCTGGGCGATAACGAAGCACGAGGACGTGGTTGAGGTGAGCCGGGATTACAACCGGTTCACCGCCTCACGGGGCATACGTATAGAAGAGATGGATCCGGACGAGCTCGAAGCGCGTCGCTCGATGATGGAGTTCGACCCGCCCGAGCACACCCGGCTGCGACGACTCGTTCAACCCGGCTTCACGCCAAAGGTGACCGCAACGTACGAAGAGGCATTCCGAAAGCTCGTCGATGTGGTGCTCGATCGTGTGTTGCCCATGGGTGAGTTCGACTTCGTCACCGAGATCGCTCGCGAGCTGCCCATCCGAATGCTCTGCCGTCTGCTCGGAATTCCCGAGGGAGACGCCGGGCAGATGGTGACGTGGGGCGATCAGATGATCTCCAACGCCGACCCCGAGTACACGCCCGTGATCATCGACAAGGTCGACACCGAGGAGTATCGGCTCCTGCCGTTTCGCTCGCCGGCGGCCCTGGAGGTGTTCCGCTACGCCGAGGAGATCGCAATGGAGCGTCGGCGCGATCCTCGGGACGACATCATCACGACGCTGCTGACCGCCGAGCCGGACGGCGAGCCCTTGTCCGACCTCGAGTTCAAGAACTTCTTCACATTGATGATGGTGGCGGGCAACGAGACCACCCGACACACGATCAGCCACGGGCTCGTCTACCTGAGTCAGGCAACCGAGCAGCAGGGCTGGTGGCGCGAAGACATCGACGGTCGGTCGGTTGGCGCCACCGACGAGATTCTCCGGGCGTCGGCCGTGACGATGCACTTCCGGCGAACCGTCACCGGGGACACCGAGATCCGTGGGGTCCCAGTCGCCGCGGGAGACCGGGTCGTGATGTGGTACACGTCGGCGAATTACGACGCCGATGTGTTCGACGACCCGTTCTCGTTCGATCTCTCACGGAAGCCCAACCCTCATCTCACGTTCGGGACGGGTCGTCACAAGTGTCTCGGGGCGTCACTGGCGGAGTTGGAGGTCAGGGTCTTCTTCGAGGAGTTTCTACGTCGGGTAACCGGCTTCGAGGTGGGGGAGCCGGACCGGCTCCGCTCCAACTTCATTCGCGGGATCAAGCACCTTCCGGTTCGCGTGACCGTGGCTTAGGAAGCGCCGGGGCGGCCAGCCCGGCGAGAAACACGCCGACCGCAACCGCCGATGCCACCTGCATCTGGACGCCCACCAGCACGCGTAGGAACTCGATCGGCAACTCGACGGCCTGAGCGACCCAGAGATGGAACAAGAGCACGATCGCCAGCGGTATAACCCCCCACAGGAGAGAAACGATGGGAATGCGACTGCGCCACGCCGCTCCGGACGCCACGGCAAGCCCGAAGCAAAGACCCACCGCAATCAACGTGATCGACCAAAGCAACCACAGTCCCGCCGGTTGCTCGAAGCTGGAGCCCATCTGCCGTTGGATGGACTCCTGCTGAACCTGGGCCCACCACAAACCCATCATCGCGGCGAACGTGAAGATCCCGGTTGTCAACCAGCTCATAGTGGCGGTGCCCCGATCCGGGCCGGAGTCGTCCATCGAGACCATCCGGCAAGGGTAGGAGAGGGCCGATAAGCAGCCTGACTTTGTCAGATCGGGTTCCGCCCGCTCTCCAGAGCCGCATCGATGAGCTCGCGCACCTGGTCGCGGCTGATTCCCTCGACGAACACCCGCTTCGATCGGGAGGTCTTCCCTGCGACGAGCGAGACGCCTTTTCTCGGCACGTTCAACAGCTCGGCCACTGCATCGACTATTGCCTCATTCGCCTTCCCATCCTCTGGCGGCTCGGCGACAGCGAGTTTCAAACGCTGTCCATGGACACCGCGCACACCGGGACGACGCGCCCTGGGCTGTGCCTGGATGTCGATGTAGACACCCTGTTCGCCGGCTGTGATCACGACGTCAGGATACGAGTGGAGTGATGGCTCTTGACATTTGTCGGTGGCGGGCCCTACGATCGAACATATGTTCGATCGCCACGAATCGGGGATCGAGCTCTTGGACCCATTGGGTCCGAGCGGGGAGAGTTCTGCGCAGCTGGAAGATCAGCTGGCCTATGAGGTGACTTGTCTCGAGATGGCCGACGGCTGGGTGGAGCCAGAGCGTCGTGTGCTGCCAGACGGATTCGAAGAGCTCCCTTTGGCTTTCCTGGCCGTCCTGGTTCGTTCACTTGATCGCTCACGACTCAACGGATACGACGCAGTCAGGCTGATGCAGGTCGAAGCACGACTGGAGTCGTCCTTCGCCGCCTCCAAGCTGGCCACGATGGCCGAGGTGGCTCACTGCCCTCCCGGAAGTCCCGAGTCCCCTGTTGAGTGTCGACTGAGGAGATTCCCTATGCAGCGGACGAGATCGCTCCGGCGTTGACCCTGACGCGGCGCGCAGCCGAGACGCAACTGGATCACGCGTTGGCTCTCAGTGGCCCGCTGCGTCGCGTCTGGACTCGCTTTGCATGCGGAGGACTGTCGTTTCACAAGGTTTGTGAGCTCATCCGCACTCTGGCGCATCACGATCAGCCGTTGATCGACGACGTGTTGGACCGGTGTCTCGATGCCGCGTCGGATCTCACGACGGGTCAGCTGCGAGCCCGACTCCATCGTCTGGTCTTGGAGGCCGATCCATCCGGACTGGCGCACTCGATGCAGGAAGGTCTGGAAGATCGCAAGGTGGTGTCGTATCAGAATCCTGACCTCACCGGCTCAATCGGCATCGTCTCCAGTCACCCAGGGGATGTGGCTGCTGCCGTGTCCCATATCGACCAGATCGCTCGCTCATTGAAGACCGAGGAGGAAGCCCGGACGCTGGACCAGATCCGTAACGACGTCGCCATCGATCTGCTCAAAGGAACCCAGTTCATCGCCAGTGATGGCGGAGGTCGTGTGAACGTGACGATACCGGCCGTCACATTGGAGTACTTGGCCGACCACTCCGGTGAGCTCGACGGGTTTGGTCCGGTGACCGCTGAGATCGCTCGCAAGACCGTGATGGAGAACATCGACGGGGAGTGGGTGTTCCAGGTGACTGACAACGGCAGAATCGTCGCTACCGGGACGCTGGCGCGCCGTCCCACCGAGGGGCAGACCCGCAGGATCCTTTCCGAGTATCCGACCTGTGTCTTCCCCGGGTGCCGTCAGGCGGCACATCGGTGTGATCTCGACCACCGGAAGCCCTTCTCGCAGGGTGGGCCGACCCACAACGACAATGTCGGGCCTCTCTGCCGCCACCATCACATGACCCGCCACCACGCTCCGTGGCTGTTGATCAGAAAGCCGAATGGCGACCACGTTTGGACGAGCCCACTGGGTCACAGCTACACCCGGGCCCGAGCACCGCCCGACGAGCTCTGAATCCGGGGATCGTTCCTGACAGCCCAGGCGAATCGGCTTACTGGTGGGTCGCCCCCGGATGCGGCCCCGACCACCTCCATGCCGCACCGGGCCAACACCTCCGCAACATCCACTGGCTCGATCTCATGTGACCGACTCCCATAGCTGCCGATGATCAATCGGCCACCTGACTCGACCCAACCGAGCAGCTTCTCGATCCATTCACACCACAGATCCTCCGGGGCCAGGTCGAGAAGCGAGTAGACGTATCTCCATCGACGCTGAGGCTCCCATCTCCAGGCATCCGCGACCGTGAAATTGGTTGCATGCTCAGCCAGATGCTGCCGGGCCAACTCGATCAGGCCTTCTCCGAGATCGACACCGTGCGGGACGATGGTGTGACCGCGTTGCCCTGCCCACACGACGACATCGGCGGCGAGCACCCCATTGGCGCAGCCAACATCGAGGAAGTCGCCGTCGCCGTCAATTGCCGAGATGATCGGCGATCGTTCTGCGACCCATCGGTCCCGGCCACCTGAGAAGCCAGACTGGACGATCGGATCGTCCGATTGGAGGTACGCCGCCTCGAGGGACCGGGCCTCTTCGATGAACTCCTCGTCGGGGAGAGTCACCCGGCCAGGGTCTTCTCGATGATGTCGATGGCGTGGTCGACGTGCTCGTTGGTGGTGCGGCGGTTGAGGACGGCGAAGCGAAGGATGAACCGACCGTCGATGATGGTCGGGCTCAGATGTACGCGACGGTCGGCGTTGACCGCATCCCACGCCGCCCGGCCCGCCTGATCGTCGTCGAACCCGAAGGCCACGATCGACAGGTCCGGTTTCCAGCGGGCGTCGACGCCGTAGACCCCACGGATGCGGTCATAAGCGTGCTCGGCCACGTCGAGGGCGGCGTCCAACGCATCGCGGAAGGGTGCGATGCCATGCAATTGGAGCGGCAGCCACACCGACAGCCCCCGGAAGGGTCGGGTCAACTCGGGTCCCAGCGAGGCGATGTCGCGAATCCCCTCATGGCTGTCCTCGTCCTTCAGGTATGCGCCACGTCCGAGATGGGCGTCGACCAGACGGGCTTCGCTCCGGGCTATGAGGGCACCGACACCGAAAGGGATGGAGAGACCCTTGTGTGGGTCGAGGGCCACGGTATCGGCTCGCTCGATTCCGCGAAGGGTCTCCTTCCCGCGGTCGGTGAGTTGGAAGAAGCCTCCATAGGCGGCATCGATGTGGAGCCAGACCGCCTCCGCTGCCGTTACGTCGGCGATGTCAGGGAGGGGATCGACCGTGCCGGTGTCGGTGGTCCCGGCCGACGCCACTACCAGGAAAGGTCTTCGCCCCTCGGAGCGGTCTTCGGCGATTCTGCGCTCCAGGGCATCGACCGACATCCGCAGGTCTTCGTCGACTTCCACCACAACCACCTGGTCGCCTCTGAACCCGGCGAGACGCGCCGCTTTGGCCGCGGAGTGGTGAGTGTGCCGGGTCACATACATGACACCCGTGTCGAAGTGATCGCCGAGCAACGCGGTGCGGGCGGTGACGATTCCGGTGAGGTTGGCCATCGACCCGCCGGACAGGAGGAGGCCGGCCGAGTCGTCCCCGAGGTCGAAGATGGAGCACAGCCAGTCGACGACTCCGTGCTCGATCGCCGAAAATCCCGGGGCCGCGGTGGCGACTCCGGTGTAGCGGTTGAGACCCGTTGCCAGGAAGTCCGCCAACGCCGCGCTGTAGAGACCGGCGTTCGGGATGTAGGAGAGATGCCCGCCCGAGGGGTGGTAGATCCCGTCGACGCCGGCATGGTCGAGGACTTCGAGGACTTCTTTCAACTCCCGACCGTGCTCTGTCGGAGGCTTGCGAAACGACTGCAGTGTCTCTGCATCCAAGGGCTCGCCCGATGCCTCCATGTCTCGAGCGCGGTCGAACCATTCGTTCAGATAGGCGAGGACCTCTTCGGCGAGTTGTGTCCGAAACTCGCGGTCCGGCTCCAGTGGGTGGGCCATCGACCGACAAGGTAATACCAACCCGAGCCAAGCGCAGGCTCACCGCCCAGGCGGGTCATAGCCATCTACGATCTCAACTCGTGTCCATCGAATTCGACCGACTTCGGCTCCTCTGGCCCGACCATCTCGGACTGGCCCGGGGAAAGTACCTGACCCCGGCCAAGGCAGATTCGGGCACTGCACATTGCATCTCGTTGTTCACCCTGGGTTACGACAGAGAGATGTACGACCACCAGTACGGGCTCATGACGAAGGGCCTTCCCGACTGTGACGCCACCTACGACACGGACGACATTCGTCCGGGCTGGCAGGACGGAACCGCGGTGGTCATCCCCGATATCACCCGTGGCGGCCAGCCGGTTCCGCTTGCTCCGAGAAACGTCCTTCGAGACGCGGTCGAGAAATGGCGCGGCCACGGCCTGCAGCCCATGGTCGGTATCGAGTTGGAGGCCTTCCTGTTCGAGCCTGACGGCGAAGGTGATTGGCGGCCGATCGGCACACCTGGCCACTATGTGTACGGGACGGGGACCGCGGTCGATCCGAGCGGGACCATCGACGAGATCATGGCGACAGCGGCCGCGGCGGAGATACCTCTCGAGTCGGTCAACAGTGAGTACGACAACGGTCAATTCGAGCTGACCCTCGCCTACAGGGACGCACTCAGCGCTGCCGACGACGCATTTCTCTTCCGTGTGATGGCCCGCGAGGTGGCGGCCAAGAACGGCATGCTCCTCACGTTCTTGGGCAAGCCCATCAGCGACCGTGGTGGCTCCGGCACCCATGTGAACCTCTCGTTCGAGGACGAGGGAGGGACGAACGTGCTTCACGACGAGTCAGCCGAAGACGGGCTGAGCGACGCCGCGCGATCGATGATTGCCGGGATGCTCCATCACCACGTCGGCATGGCCGCCCTGCTGGCGCCGACGGTCAACGCCTACAAGCGTCTGCGGCCGGCCTCACTGACCGGTTACTGGGCGAATTGGGGATATGACCACCGCGGCGTCACCGTTCGCGTGCCACCGGCTCGAGGCAGCGGCACCCGTCTCGAGCACCGGACCGGTGACGGTTCTGTGAACCCCCATCAAGCGGTGGCGGCAGTCCTCACCTCGGCCCGTCTCGGCTACGAGAAGGGCTACGAATTGCCGCCCGTCGAGACCCTCGACTGTCTCGAGAACGCCTCGACCGACATCGTCGTCCCGGGCTCGCTGGAGGCGGCGCTCGATGCGCTGGAGGAGGACACCGATCTGATCGAGGCCTTCAACCCCGCATTCGTCGAAGGGTTCGTCACGGTCAAGCGGGCCGAGTGGGCGCGCTATGTCGCGGCCACGACGGATTGGGAGCTGACGGAGTACCTCCCGTTCTACTGATGGGAGCCTTTCTCTTCCCGAGAACGCCGAGCGGCAGATCCTCCCTGCTTCCCCCTCCGCCATGGCACTACTCGGGCGAGATGATCACCGTCGAGTACCGCACCGACCCTGACCGTGTCGCCCAACTCCTGCCCGAGGGCGCCAATCCGGTTCCGGACGATCCCGGAGCGGTGGCTCTCATCTGGGCCGACTGGCAGAGCAGTGGCGACGACCTCTCCGAGGTGTTGGACCCGACGCGGGCCCAATACAAGGAGACGTTCGCCGTGATCCGTTGCGAGTGGGACAACCAGGTATGGAGCCGATGCCCCTTCATCTGGGTCGACAAGGACTTCGCGATGGTCCGTGGCTACCACCAGGGCTATCCGAAGAAACTCGGCGACATCTGGATGACACGGCCGGTCTCGGTCGGGAAGGCGGGCCCCCGCTTGGAGCCGGGAGGCAGGTTTGGCGCCACGCTCAGCGCCAACGGTTACCGGGTGGCCAACGCCGTCATCGAGCTGACGGAGCCGGCCGAATCCCCGGGTTTCGTCAACGCCCATCCGATGCTGCACAACCGCTTCTGGCCGGCCATCGAGTCTGATGGATCCGCCTCCATGGACGAGCTGGTGACCATGCGCGGCTACGACGGCGAGATCGCCGACGTGTGGAAGGCTGAGGCCAGTCTCGAGCTCTTTGCCACCCCGACCGAGGAGATCGCCACCCTCCTCGAGCCCGCGGAGATCATCGGTGGCTTCTTCCATCGGGTGGGCGTCTCCTGGAAGGGCGGCACCACTCTCGAGGCCCGGTGACCCCAGAAACCGTCGTCCTCGTCGGCGCCGGCGCTCTCTTCGTGATCACGACGGTGTCCGGGTGGCTGGAACGTCTCCTGCTCACAGAGCCCTTGGTGGCCATGATCCTCGGGACCGTGGTCGGGGCCTTCCTCGCCGACCCCATCGAGTTGGAGACCCCGCCGATTCTCACCGTGCTGGAGCTGACCCTCGCTTTGGTCCTCTTCAGCGACGCCTCGCGAATCAATGTGATGCACCTTCGAGACGGTTACCCGTGGCCGCTGCGAATGCTCATGATCGGTCTTCCCCTGGTGGTCGTGTTGGGAGCCATTTTCTCGAGTTGGTATCTGAGTCTCCCCCTCGGGCTGGCGATGCTCCTCGCCGCGGTCTTGGCCCCTACCGACGCCGCCCTCGCCGAGCCCGTCCTGGGGGCCGACGAGGTACCCGCTCGGGTCCGGCAGGCACTGAACGTCGAGTCCGGCCTCAACGACGGTCTCGCCGTCCCTCTACTGCTGATCGCCATCGGCATCATCGATGCCGAAGAGGGTGGCGGCGTCGCCAATGCCGTGAGTCTCGTGTTCTCCCAACTGGGGATCGGCGTCGTCGGTGGTCTCGTCGTCGGATGGCTGGGAGCGACCATCATCGGTCGGGCAGGCGATTCGGGTCGGTTGAACCTGCTCCACCAGAAGGTCGCGGCGGTGGCCCTGGCTCTGGTCGGATTCTCCGCCGTTCAATTGCTCGGTGGCTCCGGATTCGTGGCGGTGTTCATCGCCGGCGGTCTGATGAGCTATCTGCTGAAGTCACCGAGCGAGTACATCTATCAGTTCGCCGAGGCCGAGGGACACTCCCTGGTCTTGATCGCCTTTTTCATCGTCGGAGCAGGACCGGTCACCAGGGTGATCAGCGAAGGCGTTTCCCCACAGGCGGTCGTCGTCGCCCTGGTCTCGCTGTTCGTGTTGAGACCGTTTGCCATCTGGCTGTCCTTGCTCGATCAGCGGCTCAGCCGGCGAACCGTCGTGTTCCTCGGCTGGTTCGGCCCCCGGGGCCTGGCCACTGTGGTCTTCCTCCTCGTCGCCGTGGGGGAGCTGGGAGCCCTGCCCACCCTCGTCGAAGACGTGATCACCACGACGGTGATCCTCTCCGTTGCGCTCCATGGACTGTCCGCGCTCCCCATGTCTCGATGGCTCGGCGGCATGGAGATGGACGAGACCATGCCGGAGATGGGGGAGGCATACGCCCACCCGACGCGGCGGGGATCTGTGTGACGCTGGCTGTCCTGGCGGGTCGAGGGAATCCCTACATCTTGGACGAAGGCCAGGAGGCGCTGATCTGGAGGGTCTTCAGGTCGGAGTGGAAGTCGAGGGCGTAGTCGCCGCCCTCCCGCCCGATCCCCGAGATGCGGCAACCGCCGAACGGAGCGGTCAGATCGCGTACCAGGAAGGTGTTGACCCACACCGTCCCGGCGCGCACCGCGGAGCCGACCCGAAGCGCCCGTTCCTCGGAACCGGTGTAGACGATCCCCGACAGCCCGTACTCGGTCGAGTTGGCCAGAGCCACCGCCTCGGCCTCATCGCCGAAGGTCTGGAATGTCAGAACCGGCCCGAACACCTCACGCTGCACGATTTCTGAGTAGTTGTCCTTGGGCTCTATGAGTGTGGGCTCGTACCAGAGACCGTCTTCTTTCCATCGCTCCCCGCCCCTTACGACGCGGTCGCCGTTCTCCCGGGCCCGCGACACGAAACCCTCCACACGCGCCATGTGATCGGGGTGGATCATCGGTGAGATGGTCGTGGCCGGGTTGCGGCTGTCGCCGAGGACGTGCTTGTCGGTGTATGTGTTGAAGAGGTCGAGGAACTCGGCTGCAACCGACTGCTCGACGAGGAGACGTGTCCCGGCGAGGCAGACCTGGC
>DASUUP010000444.1:0-3437 GCA_036373995.1 Acidimicrobiia bacterium | reverse complement strand
CGTGGTCTTCGGCGCCCTCGGAGTGAGGATGCGCTCTGCCGCCGACCGGCCATGGCTGGTCAAGTGGATCATGTTGGGGCTCGCCGCCAAGGTAGGTGGGACTCTCGCCCGATACTGGATGGTGGCGGTCTTCTACGGTGGCGGCGACTCCTACCGGTATTTCGAGGTCGGCAACCAGCTCGCGGACGTTTGGCAGAGCGGCCGCGTCCCCGTCCTCACCGGGGCCGGGGCCTTCGGCACACAGATCCTCGAGTACTTCACGGGAATGGTCTTCGCCGTCTTCTCGCCCGACATGGTGGGGGGATTCCTCCTCTTCTCCCTCTTCGCATTCGCGGGACAGCTCATGTTCTACGCCGCCTTCCGACATTGGGCTCGTCCGTCTCAGCTGAAGCCCTATGCCTTCTTCATGTTCTTTCTCCCCACGTATGCCTTCTGGCCCTCGAGCATCGGAAAAGACGCCATCGTCATGTTCGCCCTCGGGGGAGCCGCTTACTTTGGCTCTCGGCTGCTCGTCGCATACGAGATCCGCTGGCTCGTGGGGCTGGCGGTATCGCTTGGTGCTCTGGGGTTGATCCGCATCCATATAGCCGGATTGGTCGTCATCGGTTTGCTCGCGGCCGGCGTGTTGTCCCGAATTCGGCAGGGAGCCGATGCGCTGGCAAGGGTGCGCCGACTCCTCGTTGTAGGGGCTTTCTTGGCCGCTGCTGTGTTGGTCTTGACGCTGTTCCCCGACGTCTTCGGGGTGGATCTGACATCTGGTGACGGTTTGGACAGCTTCACCTCCGACGTGACACGTCGCACTTCGGAGACGGGCACGGTGGCCGCAGGAGGACCGGTGGCCGGCCCAGCAGACGTGCCCGGGGCGATAGCCCTCGCCCTCTTTCGCCCCTTCATATCCGAGGCATCCGAGATTCAGCACCTGTTCGCCGCCGCTGAGACCACTCTGCTGCTCGGTCTGGCCATCTGGAAGCTCCCCGCCATGCTGCGCAAGCGCAGGTCGTGGCGGGCCAACGCCTATCTCGTCTTCTCCACTTTCTATGTACTTGCATACTCGATTGCCTTCAGCGTGGTACGAAACCTCGGGATCGTCTCCCGGCAGAGGGGACAGGTGATTGCCTTCTTCATCGCGGTCGTTGTCGGGCTGGGATGGACGCAACCGGATGAAACCTCAGCGGAACCGGTCAGCGCTCGGCCAGAACCAATCGGACTCCCAGAACGGCCGCTATCACCAACCCCAGCGACAATGCGGTGATCGCAGCCGCCAAATCCCCCACGACAACCGATACGGGGACCAAGGCCGCCACCCACAACGCCTGAGCGATCGTGAAGAGGATGGCGACTCCGGCAGCCGAGAGCCCCTGTTGCTGGAGACGGTCATATGTGTGGTCGCGATCCCCCTGGAGAAAGGGCGCTCCAGAAAGGCCGCGCCGGAATACGGTGACCCCCAAATCGATCAGCGGCATCCCGATGAGGGCCACTCCCACGACTCCTGCCATGCGGTCGGCGCTACTCCACATCGCCGCCCAAACCGCAAGCACTCCCAGGACGTATGCCCCATTGTCTCCCAGGTAGAGACGAGCGGGGGGGCGATTCCAAACCAGGAAACCGAGAAGAGCACCCACTACTGCCAGGATCAGCAGCGGATCGGCAGCACCCTGAGCCAATCCGAACCAGGTGATTCCGAGAAACGCCACCGCCATCACCGACCCGGCCAGGGTGTCGAGCCCATCGAACAGCTTGATGGCGTTCACCACGACCACCACCGCAACGACCCAGAACACGGCGACTATCGGCTCGAACCGTGTTTCAGACAGTGCCACGAGCGCAACTCCAGCGACCACGGCGCCAAAGAGCCTGATCACCGCTCTGACTTCCCAGACATCATCAGCCAACCCGACCAGCCAGACGATCAACAACGCGGACAGCACAGCTACGTCCACCACGCCGGCGACAGCCAGTCCAGACAATACGCCCGCCAATACCGCCCCACCACCCAGCGGGACCGGTGACCCCGAATGAGCCTTCAGGTGGTCGTCGGGGGTGTCGACGACACCGACTCGAAGACCGAGTCTGATCATGCCCCAGCCCACGATCAGACTCACACCCGTAGCGACGGCTACGCCGAGCGCAAGTCTCGAGTCCACCACCTCAGGACCGCCGATCCCCCGAAGGGAAGCTGACAAGAAGAAACCCGCCTTTGCCCGCACCGACCACCACGCTCACCTCGCTGCTCCCATTCCCTCCAGAACCTCGCCACCATACCGCAGCGGATAGTGAGAAGCACCGAAGAGGCTCGCACCAAGTCGAAGTCACGACCCAAGACCACTGGCAAGCCCGATGATTCCTGCAATGTCTATCAGGCCGATGCGCGACGGTCGCGCCAGGCGCGCAGCCTGGTCTCCAGCCGGAACCCGCCCCACATCTTCCGTGCGAATAGTGCAGAAGAGCCATCGCTATGCATAACTGGAATGCGAGGAATCTCGTGGAGGTCGGTCCCCACATCGAAGTCAGGCCCACTACCTATGACAGCCGAGTCGTAGAGCCGTCGAACCAATGGCGCGGCGACGTCGCTGCGATGGCCCCATGGGTAGGCGAAGTGACGAGGGGAAACCCCCAGCCGCAGATACAACAGCTCGTTGCAGCGAGCGAGATCCTCCTCGAGAACCGCCCGCGGATTCGACCTTGCGTCTAGGTGGCCATGACCGTGTGCCCCCACGGTCATCAATCCGGAGGCCCGCATCTCACCCAGGTGGTCCCATGACGACAGACGCATTCGGGGGTCGCCGTGAAGGAGACGATCTGACTCGAGAGGGGCGGTGGTGACATAGAGGGTGAATGGGATTCCCAGCTCTCGCATCAGCGGGAACGCATGCCGGAAGAGGCTGATGTGTCCATCGTCGAAGGTGAGCACGTACATACGGTCGGCGTCTACTTCGCTCCGTCGGGACACCGCCGTCTCCAAGTCGACGATCTCTCCGTGGCCGAGCATCCAGTCGAGCTGTGCCCCGAACGCCTCGATTTCGAGGTCCATTTCCAGACCGGACCCCCCTCCCACCTGGTGGTAGATCAAGATGCGGGGACCCGAACGTTTCCCAATCGCCAGGTCGGTGAACACCGATGCCCACTTCACTCCAGCAATTGGATAGGTCCGCCAACGTGAGGACGACACTGAGCTACCCGTTTCCTGCTGACCGACTTCGATTCAACCCAAGCCGTCCAAGAACCGCGCCCAGTGAAGACACTTCCAACCGGGGACGAGCTTGGCGATGCCTGGGCTCGGCCAGATAGTGGAGCTGGCCTTCGATCCTGACTCGGATCGACGTCCACCCTCGGTCGTTGGGGGCGATGAAGTCCTTGGCCGGGTTGTCGGCGACGTAGGCCAGCCGGTCACCAGATAGGCCGAGCCTCGTCTCCACCATCTCGAAAGCTCGGGGATG
>DASUUP010000443.1:0-3787 GCA_036373995.1 Acidimicrobiia bacterium | reverse complement strand
CGCCCCATTCGGGCCGATTATTCCGACGAACTCGCCAGGCGATGTGACGAAGCTCACGTCGTCGAGCAACAGCCGGCCTGCCGCCTCGAACCCGACGTCACGCACCGTCACGGTGAAGTCAGACGACACGTCGCCTCCTCGACACGATCCAGAGAAACATCGGTCCTCCCAGAACAGACGTGACGAGACCCACAGGAAGCTCGATGGGCTCTATGGCCAAGCGGGCAACGAGATCGGCCGAAGCGACGAAGACAGCTCCTGCGACCAGAGAGCCCAACATCAAGTGTCGGTGAAACGGGCCGGTAACGGGTCGCATCAGCTGAGGGATGAGCAGACCGACGAAAACGATCACACCGGCTACGCCAACGGTTGCTCCCACCACGACGCCGGTGACGATGAGACAGATCGTCGTGAACAGCCCCACATCGACACCGAGGTGAGCCGCCTCCCGGTGACCGAGGACCAGGATGTCGAGAGTCCTGGCTACCCCGAGCAACGCCAGGACGCCGACGACCAAGAACACGGCAACGGTGCCCAGACCGCGCCATGTCGCCCCGGAGAGACTGCCCAGCAGCCAGAACTCGATCGGCGGGACGACTGCTCGATCCGACCCGAAGACGACGAAGCCGACCCAAGCGCTCAGAGTGGCACCGAGAGCGACGCCGGCGAGGATCAACCGGTTCGGGTCAGCAGTGCGCCCTCGGGCGATACGTCTCACGATGAATGCCGTGAGGACTCCGGTGAACACGCCCCCAGCGATCGCCGCCTGAACACCCCCGAGGCCCGAGCCCACCGCGGCACCGATCGCAGCGCCCGGCCCGATACCTAGCAAGTGCGGGTCAGCGAGATCGTTGCGCAACAGACCCTGGAGGCCGGCACCGGAGACGGCGAGGGCAGCTCCGACGATCACTCCCATCAGCAACCTCGGGACTCGGAGGCCCCAAACCACGCCAACCGCCTGGGCCGAGGGCGGCGTTGTTGGGTCCAGGCCCAGCTGTTGAACGAGAACGGACATGACCTCGCCCGGAGCGACGTCGACCGCCCCGAAGCCGAGCGAAGCAGCGCCCACGACGACGAGGACGAGAAAGAGGGCGGCGACGCCGAAGCGTCGCCGCAGCCGATAGGAGTCTATGGCGTGATTCAACCGGCCAGATCGGGATGGAGATCGGTGACGAGCTCCATCAGGGCTTGACCTGTACGCGGACCGAGATTGAAGAAATAGGCCTCGTCGTAGACGAGATACGTGTCCGATTGCGCGGCCGGGGTCTCCGAAACGCCTGGGACAGCCTCCAATGCCTCAATACCCCCCATCGCTTCCAAACCGGCCTCCGGGAGGATGATCACCTCAGGTGCGGCCTGGACGAGAGCTTCGGGAGTCAGCGGAGCCGGTCCAAAGACACCGGATGCAGCTCCGGCGTCTTCGGCGTGGGCCCCTTCGATCATCGCCTGCGTCGGCATCCCCGCTCCGAAAAGGAAGATCACCTGCGGCCCGCGCAGATAGATGTATGCCGCTCGTGGCGTCGTCTCCGCTGCTGCGGCCAGCTCCGTAGCGGCATCGATCTCTCCCATGACACGCTCGGCCAGCGCGTCACCCTCCTCGGGGACACCGAGTATCTCGGCTATCTGATCGATCTTCGTCTCCACTCCCTCGAGCGTCGTCTGCGTCTCGATGATCACGACCGCGACTCCGGCTTGACGCAGTTGGTCGATCGTTTCTGTCGGAGCGACCTGGGTATCGCCGATCACAAGGGTTGGCTCGAATCGAAGAACGGCCTCGGGGGTGAGCTGTTGGGCGAACCCGACTGTTTCCCCCGCTTCGTTTTTTGCTGCCGCCTCTGCGGGATGAGTCGTCGTCACGTCGACGGCTACCACGTTCTCCCCCAAGCCGAGCTCGAAGATGATCTCGGTGATGTCCCCGTTGAGCGAAACGATGCGTGACGTGTCGCCAACCGGAGTCTCGACACCATCGGCTCCCGTGAAGACGCGCCCATTCGTGCCCGTGGTGGTCGTCGACTCGTCGGTTGTCGTGGTCGCCTGCTCAACTGTCGTCGTAGTGGCATCGCCTGTTGTGGAGGTCTCCGCAGTCTCGCCTCCGCCGCAAGCGGCGACGAGAACGACGGCGGCGGCGATGGCCGCGATGTTCCTGGATTGCCTCAATTGGCTACCTCTTTCCTCGTTGGTGTTTGGGAAATCTGTGCCGATTGGGCAGCGTGAACGCTGGGTGAGGTGTCCCCGGCGATCGCTCGGTACCCGGCCCAGATGAGGAGGAGGCCGATGAGCTCGGTCACGTAGAGGACCTCGACCACGCCAGCCCGTGCAAAGGAGCCTCCGATCCCGGGCAGGATCGCCCCGACGGCGATGAGCACGTTGCCCCGCACACGGGAGCCCGAGATGCCCTGACGTCGGTATCGGAGCGCCGACCAAATGGCACCACCGATCAGGAAAACCACCGCGTAGAGGTTCACCAGCGGAGAGAAGAGTCGGACCCACTGCCACTCCATGACTTCCCCGCTGAGGCGATGCGACTCGACGAGGTCAGTCAGGAGCGGGGTGGCCACGACGAATGCAGAGGCGATGGCGATGTAGGTGATGACGGCCACGGCGAGACGATCGGCAATCCGACGCGGGAGCAGCAGATAAACGGTTCCCTGGGCGAGGGGGGCGGCTCCGAGCAGCGCACCGGCGACATACCACGATCGGAAAACCGGCTCACTCCACCCGAACACGGTGGTGATGGCCTCGGTGAGCGTGCCCACCCCGTACAGAGCGACGCCGATCATCCACCAGAGCAGATAGCGAGCGCCCGGCTTCCTCTTCCAGTGGCGGTAGAGGACGGAGGCGAACAGCGCCGCCACGACCGTGGTCACCACAGGCAGGTAATGGACCAGATTCAGTTCCACGGCCAGGCATGAAAAGGCACGAGAACGCCGACAGCGAGTCGGGATCGATTCGACGTGGTGTCGCTATGGATTCGACGGGGTGTCGGGAACGGCTAGGTCACCCGTCGTGGAGGCGTGGTCGGTGCCGAACGGACGGTGACCGCAGTGACCAACCCGATCGCCAATGGCAAGCCGACCAGCAATACGAGGATCCCTATCCATGGGACGTACAACACCGACGAGTCGAAAACGTCGAAGTTGCCCACCTGGGTGTACCCGCTCAGCCCTGCCGAATAGACCGTTCTCACCAGCAGGAGGGTCAAGGGAATGGCGAGGAGAGCGCCGAGGAGGGTGTGTATCCCGGATTGCAGACCCAGGTACTTGCGTCGGATCGAGTTGGTGGCTCCCACTGCGACGACGGTGCGGAGATCGTTGTCTGCTTCCGCTGCCGACAACGCGGTGATCGTTGCCACGACGATCAGCACGATGATCATGGTGGCCAGGGTGATCATCGCCACGACCACTCCCGAGGAGATGTCGGCACCCCCGCCACCGCTGATGTCGAGACCGGCGTCGCCACCGCCCCAGGTGGCCTCCCAAAGGGGTCGTGTCGCCTCGTGGAACGGATTCATCGTCTGCAGCCAAGTCTCCTCGATCTCGGTCACCGAGCTCGGGCGGCTTTCGAAGCCCGCATAGTCGGCTGCCTTGCCCTCCGTTACGACTACCCGCGGGAACGACCAACGCTGGACGGCTATTGGGATTTCGGCGACTTCGACCGCCCCTCCGTCTACCTCGATCTCGCTGGTCCGCTCCTCGACGCCGATGAGGGCGATCCCGTCTCTTTTCAAGGTGGCCTCGAGGCTCGAGTCGTCGAGGAAGGCGAGGAGCTCATCGTTGGCGACTGCCAT
>DASUUP010000442.1:0-3576 GCA_036373995.1 Acidimicrobiia bacterium | reverse complement strand
TCCCAAATGAGCCGATGGCTCTTCATGTCCCTGGCCTCCGAGATGAGGACCATCGACAGCCCCATTTCCTCGACGGCCTCGATGAGGGGTCCCACTCGTAGGGTGCCGTCGCCGTAGGCCACGTGTCTTATCTCACCGGCGTCGCCGAACTGGTTGTCGGAGAACTGGACTTGAAGCGGGGAGATCATCCAGCCCGGAAAACTGTCCCTGACGAACGACAGCACCGACATGAATGCCTCTTTGGAGGTGAGGCCGCCACCGGTCATGGCGTGCACGTGTGCCCAGTCGACCACCGGCCGGACGAAGCTGTATTCGGAAGCCAGCATGGCGATGTCGCCGAGACTGCCGAACTGACTCTTCTTCCCGGACGTCTCGAGGCCGAGACCAACCCCCAGCGATTCGATCTTCGGTGCGATGAAGTCGATACGAGTTCGGATGCGATCCATGAGCACCGCCGGGTCATCGTCGTAAGTCGACCCGAAGTGGGCCACGATCACAGGTGCCCCCAGCCACTTCCCCAATTTCATCGTGTGCTCGAGGGCGTGAGCCGACTGGGTGCCCTTCTCCTCTTCGGGGATGGTCAGCCCGACGAAGTAGGGAGCGTGAACCGACAACCGGACGTCACGCTCGGCGGCAAGCCGGGCGAACGACTCACAGCGTTTCTCCTTCCAGGGAAACCCTTGGGTGAAGGGGAGCTCGAGGGCACGGTGACCCTGAGACACCAGGTCATCGAGGAACGCGGCATCGTCACCGTCGTCGGGAGGGAGTTCCGAAATCCCAAACCGGAGCGTGCTCATGCGCAAATCCTGCCAGGCGTAACGTAGAACACCATGTCAGACGCCACCTCACTCCGCGAAAAGGAGACTGCATACGGTTTCTGGTGCACCACGGGCCACCCGGCGATCGTCGACGCAGCAGGTGCCGCAGGGCCCGACTTCATGGTTGTCGACGCGCAGCACGGGACCGACCTGGCACGGCTCGATGCCTCGTGGTTCACGGTCTTGGCTCAATACGGAGTCGCCGGTCTGGTCCGGGTTCCGTCGATCGACGTCGCTCTGATCGGGCGTTCGCTCGACCTGGGTGCTTGCGGGGTCATCGTCCCGCTGGTCGAGTCTGCCGCAGACGCCAAACGAGCTGTTGCCGCGACTCGCTACGCACCCGAGGGCAAGCGTTCATACGGGATGCAGACCCGTCGGGTCGGCCCCTTCGACGAGACCCCTTTCGTGGCCATCCAGGTCGAGACCGCAGCTGCTGCCGAGGACGTAGACGCAATCGCTTCCGTCGACGGTGTCGATGCGCTCTATATCGGCCCCGCCGATCTCGGCTTGGGGATTGGCGGCGAGCCCGCGCCCGATGTCAATGAGGTCTTCGACGGAGCGCACCGACTCTCCTCGGAGCTGTTGGAGGTCTTCAGAGCTGTGGTGGCCGCGTGCGAGAACAGCGGAATCATCCCCGGTCTTCACGTTGGCGACGGTGTCACCGCAGCGCGTGCTCGGGGGCACGGGTTCACTTTCTCGTCGGTTACCACCGATGTCGGCCTGATCGGCGCCGGTCTGGCACACGAGCTGAGCGCCGCCCGGGAATCCTGACCCGAGGACTCGGGACTTTGGCCCCTTCCGTCTTCTGTCAGACAGAGAGACAATCGCTCCCAGTGTCTGACTCAACCCTGAAAGAGAGTGTCGGATGAGTGTCCTGACCCGGGAGACGGCTCGGCCCGCAATCGCGGGCCGCCATGTCCGCTTACCCCGCTACGTGTATCTGCTTTCCCTGCTGATGGCAGTCGTCGGCGGTGTCGCCGCGGCCCTCACCTTCCTCGTGCCAGGGGTTCTACAAGGGCCGCCGGTCACCAATGGCAACGCACGGGGCACCGCACTGGTCATGCTGGCTCTGGCTACGCCGACTCTCGTGTTGTCCATCTGGGCGGAGTGGCGCGGGTCGAGAAGGGCTCGGCTCTTCTGGCTCGGTTCCCTGTTCTATCTCGCGTACAACGCATTCCTTCTGCTGTTCCTGACCCCGTTCAACAGCCTCTTCCTGATCTACGTCGCCGCCGAGTCGCTGGGCCTCTTCTCGATCTTCGCCCTGGTATTCGCCAGTCGCGATTACCCGACCCGGGACGAAGCAGAAAGAATCCCGGTTCGTGGGCTGGCCGTATTGGTCTGGGTGATCGTTGTGTTCAACACCCTGGCTTGGCTGCAAGTAGTGGTTCCGGCCGTCTTCTCCGATGACCCCGGTTCGTTTCTCGACGGTCTCGGGGTGACGACCAACGCCATCTATGTCCAAGACCTGACGGTCTGGCTCCCTCTGATGACCCTGGGAGCTTGGTGGATGTGGCACCGGCGACCTCTCGGCATATTCCTGACCGGCTCCTGGCTCGCCTTCGGATTCATCGAGGCGATCGGGATCGCGGTGGACCAGTGGTTCGGGCACCGGGCGGATCCGCTGTCACCTCATGCATCCACCGGGGTGATTCCGCTGATGATCGCGCTCGCCGTGGTGAACCTGGTGGGCCTCTACTTCTACGTGCGTCGCCGGTCGACCGATACGAGCGTTCGCGAGGTCGGCGCACTCGGCTCCGAGGAGGGCCGACCATGGCCAATACCGCATTGATCGAGACCATCCCCCGCCCGGTGGAAGTCGGCGCGCAGATGGAGGCGCTTCGTCCCTTCCACCGACGGCACATGGAAAGGGACGATCCAGGCAGGGGGCATGGGCCGGGAACACCGGTACAGCTCGCTCAGGGCAGGGCGTCACACCACTGGATCCAAGGCGGCCGCTGGGTGGTCGGAGACTACGAACAAGACCAGCTGCTGGAGGACGGCACCTTTGTCCTCAAGTGGGAGCTGCACTGGGTTTGCGGCTGGGACCCGGTGGCCGCGGAGTACAAGGCCACGATCGCCGACAACTACGGGAGGGTCTCGCTTCTTCGCGGCCATATCGACGGGAACCAGATGGTCTTCGAATCGATAGGTGACGAGCCTCCGTATCTCAGGTCGACCTGGATCCTCTCATCCGGCGGAAAGATCTCGTGGCGCAACGAGATGAGCCCCGACGGCCAAACCTGGATCCTCATCGAGGACTACGAGATCACGCCGACCGACTGAGACCGGAATCCCGGCTCGGCGCCGACTGTGACACAACCCGGGCGCCGGTAATCTTGGGATTTCGTAGGGTCTCTAGCTCAATTGGCAGAGCAGCGGGCTTTTAACCCGAAGGTTGTGGGTTCGATTCCCACGGGACCCACCTCAGAAAAGTCAGGCGTCGCTTGGCCTTCTCGTCGTCGTCTTCGTTCCCTTCCGGATTCTTGTCCGTCCGGCGCAAAGCAGCCGCCTGGCCCCATCTCAGAGCTCCGTAGGCGAAGACGTAGACGAGAGTCCTGTACTGCTCCTCGACCTCCTGCACCAGCCGGTCGACCTCGGTCGGGGTGAGGAAGAGCTGTTCGCGCCGCGGCTTGCGAGGAAGGTCGATTCCCTCCGCCGTGTTGGCCGGCAGATAGCGCGCCCTTACAGCAGTCTTGAGAATCTGGGAGAGAACGTTGTGCGCCTGGCGGATGCGAGAGGCTGAGAGTCCCGAGGCCTT
>DASUUP010000441.1:0-8343 GCA_036373995.1 Acidimicrobiia bacterium | reverse complement strand
ACGGTGGCGACGCATATGCGTCGCCACCACGCCCGAGAGAACAGAGGGCTACGCCCTTCGGTCGGGAAACTGAAGATCCAAGAACGGCGGAACTTATCGACCGCTGTTTGGTCGCGTCCGGGGCGCGATTGGTACTTTCCTTGTAGCTTCACCAGGAGAAACTGACCTTGCCCCATCTATATGACTTCGCCGCCGCCGACGGATCCGACGAGAACCTTCTAGGTGGCAAGGGTGCAGGGCTGGCGGCGATGACCGCTCTGGGACTTCCTGTCCCACCCGGGTTCACCATAACCACTGACGTATGTCGCATATCGATGGAGAGTGGCGAGCTACCACCCGATCTCTGGGACGAAGTCGCAGCAGCAATGAAACGCCTCGAAGAAACGACAGGGCGCACTTTCGGATCGGGACCGGTCCCGATACTCCTCTCGGTCCGTTCTGGCGCCGCCATCTCGATGCCAGGGATGATGGACACGGTTCTCAACATCGGAATCAACGACGAAGTCCTCGAGGCTCTCAGCGAGTGGTCTGGGGACGCCCATTTCGCCTGGGACGCGTATCGCCGCTTCGTCCAGATGTACGCCGAGGTAGTCCTCGACATCCCTGACCGCCATTTCCAGTCTGTTCTCACCAGCTTGAGAGACCAGCGCGGTGTGGACAACGACGCCGAGCTCACCGCCGAGGATCTCGAGCGAGCCACTCGAATGTTCCAGGCGATCGTCGAGGAAGAGCGCCCGGGCCAGCTACCCACCGACCCCATCGCACAGCTACATGGAGCCATCGCCGCCGTGTTCAAGTCGTGGAGCAACCAGCGCGCCATCGACTATCGACGCATTCACGACATATCCGATGAGTTGGGAACAGCAGCCACCGTCCAGATGATGGTGTTCGGCGACCTGGGAGAGGACTCCGGCACCGGGGTCTGTTTCACAAGGGACCCGTCAACCGGAGCCGGCGAGCCGTATGGGGACTACCTCCCGCGGGCTCAAGGCGAGGACGTCGTCGCCGGCATCCGCAACACCGTCGCACTCGACGAATTGGCCGGTCTGCATCCGAAGGCGCACCGCCGGCTCCTGGGCATCATGGATGGTCTCGAGAAGCACTACCGAGACATGTGCGACATCGAGTTCACCATCGAAAAGGACGAGCTCTACATCCTCCAGGCCAGGGTTGGAAAGCGGACGGCGGCGGCCGCGGTGAGACTCGCCGTGGCGATGGCCAATGAAGGACTGATCGATCATCGCACGGCCGTCTCGAGAGTGGAGCCCTCCTCCCTGGAGCAGCTCCACCGCCCCAGAATCGACACCGATAGAGCACCGCGGGCGATCGCCACGGGTGTGGCTGCTTCTCCGGGCGCCGCGGTGGGCAAAGCCTTCTTCTCGTCGCCGCGAGCCGTCGAGATGGCCAAGGCGGGCGAACAGGTGATCCTGGTCCGGCCGGAGACGACGCCCGAAGACATCAACGGGATGGCGGCCGCCGTTGGGATCCTCACCAGTCAGGGTGGAAAGACGTCACACGCTGCCGTAGTCGCCCGAGGCATGGGTAAGCCCGCCGTCACAGGCGCAGCCGACCTGATTGTCGACACCGAGACGCTTGTGGCCACAGCCGGCGGCAGGGACATCCACGAGGGCGCTGATATCACCATCGACGGAACCTCCGGCTCGGTGTTCGTCGACGAAGTCGAATTGATAGCTCCGGAAGATCTGCCAGAGTTGGCAGAGCTACTCGAGTGGGCCGACGAGATCCGAACTCTCGGCGTGCGCGCCAACGCCGACACACCCGAAGACGCCGTCATCGCCCGTCGTCGCGGGGCGGCGGGGATCGGGCTCGCCAGGACCGAGCACATGTTCCTGGGCGATCGTCTCGAAGTGGTCCGGAGAATCATCCTGTCGACGGACGAAGATGAACGAAACGCCGCTCTCGAGAAGCTGGAGCGTTTTCAGATCGGCGACTTCGAAGGCCTCCTCGAAGCCATGGATGGCCTGCCCGTCACGGTCCGCCTGCTCGATCCGCCCCTGCACGAGTTCCTACCCAGCCGGTTCGAGCTCGAACGGGAAGCATTGAGACGGGTGCGCGCCGGCCGACCGATCGAGGACTTGCAGGCGATGTCCGAACAGGTCGCCCGTTGGGAAGAGAACAACCCGATGCTCGGGCTGCGGGGGGTACGTCTGGGCCTGATGCTGGGACAGCTCTATCTGATGCAGACCAGGGCTGCGGTCACGGCATACCAACGTCGCATCGAGGCCGGCGGCAACCCGATCCTCGAGATCATGGTCCCCTTGGTATCGACCGCCGAGGAGTTGAGGCTGATGCGAACGATGATCGAGTCAGAGATCGGTTCTCATCGAGACATCCGGATCGGGACGATGATCGAACTGCCGCGCGCCGCCCTGACAGCAGACGAGATCGCCAAGGTTGCCGACTTCTTCTCGTTTGGCACCAACGACCTGACCCAGATGACCTATGGCATCAGTCGCGACGACGCCGAAGGCCGCTTCCTCAGGGACTATCTGGAGAGGGGGATACTCGACTCCGACCCGTTCCAGACTCTCGACGTGACCGGTGTGGGCCGCTTGATCCGCGTGGCCTGCGTCGAGGGCAGGGGCGCCAACCCCGATCTGAAGCTTGGCCTCTGCGGAGAGCACGGTGGTGACCCGGCTTCCATCCGGTTCGTCCACGGCCTGGGGCTCGACTATGTGTCTTGCAGTCCGCCGCGGGTCGAAGGGGCTCGTCTCGCCGCGGCCCAGGCCGAGCTAGTCGAGTAGCCGGTCCACCTCATCGAGGAGCTCGTCCACACCCTCACCGGTGGTCGCCGTCGTGATGAGCACTCTGGCGCCCCTGTCCCTGGCTGCTTCCTCTAGAGCTCGCTTGACCTCGTGGGCACCAGGCTGGTCTCCCTTGTTGACCACGAAGACGTCGGCTATCTCGACGATGCCCGCCTTATCGGCCTGGACCTGGTCTCCCCAGGCCGGGCCGACCACCAGGATGACTACCGCGGCCGGACCCATGATCTCGACCTCCGATTGCCCGACACCGACCGTCTCGATCAGGACTCGGTCGAAACCGGCCTCCGCCATCAGACTCGCCGCCTCCGCGGTAGACGACGCCAGCCCACCGAGATGGCCCCTCGTGGCCATGGAACGGATGTACACGCCCTCATCGTCGATGTGGGCTTGCATCCGGATCCGGTCGCCGAGGATCGCCCCGCCCGTCACCGGGCTCGACGGGTCGACGGCGAGAACGGCGACCGTCTCGCCACGAGACCGGATCACGTCGATCATCGACGCGATGAGCGTCGACTTACCCGCCCCGGGCGGGCCGGTTATCCCGATGAGACGGCCCGGTGGGCCGACCTCTGCGGCCTCACCGCTGTTCTCGATGAAGGTGATTGCCCGCGACAGGGCGCGCCGGTCGCCAGAACGGACAGCCTCGAGCAGGGCAGAATCCATCGCACGGAGACTAAGACCGATGAAGGGCTGAAACCTGGCTTAGAGGGTCGGCACGGAAATGCCAACGCCCTGGGTGGCCTCGTCGAGGGTGCCGGGTGCGTCGGCGGAAGCAATGACCTCTTTGACCCCGGGCACCCGGTCTTTGAGAATCCGCTCGATACCGGCCTTGAGAGTCATCATCGACAGCGGACAACCGCCACAGGCACCCACCATTTGCAGGCTCACTCTCCCGTCTTCGGCTTCGAGCAGCACGATGTCGCCACCGTCTGCCTGTACTGCAGGACGGATGTACTCGAGCGCCTCGTTCAGTTTCTCGGAATCGATGGGGCCCTCGTTCGCGTTGGCGGGGGCGATCGAAACTGGTGTTGCTTCAGTCATTCAGTCAGTAGAACCGGTGGGAGCAGGCAGTTGTTCCAATTCTAGGAAGGTCGCTCCCCTGCGCCACCCTCCACGACCCCAGGGTTCCAGGTCCGACTGAGCGGGACTGAGAGCCTTGGGTCGCGTGGGCTTCAGGAAGGACCTGTCAGGTGCGGTGGATACGGCCTCCCAGGGCGGTGAGACGGCCGGTGAAGTTCTCATAGCCCCGGTCTATGTGAGATGCGTCGCTGACCTCGGTCTCGCCCTCGGCCGCCAGGCCGGCAATGACCAGGGCAGCTCCGGCCCGGATATCGGGAGCCAGGACCGGGCAACCCGACAATCCCTGTACGCCGCGGATGATGGCGTGCTGGGCTTCGATCGAGATGTCCGCGCCCATGCGAGCCAACTCGCCCACATACCGGTAGCGGGCGTCATAGAGATTCTCGGTGATCACAGACGTCCCGGTAGCGATGGAGAGCAGCGCCACCATTTGAGGCTGCATGTCGGTGTGGAATCCCGGATACGGCAGGGTGGCGAAGTCGACGGCTTGGGGCCGTTCTGGCCCCTCGACACGCATCCAGCCATCACCACGCTCGATATGGCATCCGGCGTCCTCCAGCTTGGCCAGCTCCATGCGCAGGTGATCAGGAAGACAACCGGTGATGGTCACGTCACCACCGGTGATCGCCCCTGCAACGGCATATGTACCCGCCTCGAGACGGTCGGGCACGACCTTGTGCTCCACGGGATGGAGTTCCCCGACACCGAGAATGGTCACGAGGGAGGTGCCGCCGCCGTCGATTCGGGCTCCCATTGCGTTGAGCTGGCGGATCAGGTCCTCGATCTCAGGCTCACGGGCAGCGTTGACGATGACGGTTTCTCCCTCGGCCATCACTCCGGCGAACAGGAGATTCTCGGTAGCCCCCACGGATGGGAACGGGAGCTCGATCTCGGTGCCCTTGAGCCGGCCATCGACCCGCGCCACGAGCTCTCCGTGGACCAGCTCGAAATCGGCACCCATCTGCTCCAGGCCATGCATGTGCCATTCGATCGGGCGGGCACCCAGGTCGTCCCCGCCGGGCAGTGCCACCCGTGCCTCGCCACAGCGAGCAAGCAGCGGTCCCAGCACGACGATGGAGGCCCGCATCTGTCGCACCAGCTCGATTGGCGCTTCCGGTCTTGGCTCGTCGGGGACAACGATCCATAGCTCGTGGTCGCCTTGCTCAATCCTGCAACCGGTGTGCTCGAGTACCTGCGACATCAGCTCTACATCGAGGATGGAGGGGACGTTGGTGAGGTGATGTCGGCCCGGAGCGAGGAGTGTGCAGACGATCTCCTTCAGGACGGCGTTCTTGGCCCCCAGGGTCTTGACGGTGCCAGTGAGACGCGCTCCGCCCTCGACGAGGATCTTGGACATCAGCGCGAATCTACCTGGCGACGGCTGTAACACCCCGGAGCCCATCGAAATGGCCGGTGCCCCGGGGAAATGCCGGCACATGGCTACCCTGCCGCCCGTAATGAGAATCGCCGTCGGATCGGACCACGCCGGATACGCGTTGAAGGAACACCTCGCTTCGTGGTTGGCCGAATCCGGTCATGCCGTCTACGACCTGGGGACCCACTCAGCGGACCCCGTCGACTATCCGGACTACGCGGCCGCTGTCGGACAGGCAGTTCTCGACGGACGGGCTGACCGCGGGATAATCATCTGTGGCTCCGGAGCAGGAGCATCGGTCGCGGCGAACAAGCTCCACGGCATCAGGGCCGGGGTCGCCCACGACGGGTACTCAGCCCATCAGATGGTCGAACACGACGACGTCAACGTCCTGTGTCTTGGCTCGAGAGTCATCGGCCAGGCCCTCGCCGAGGATCTGGTCAAGACCTTCATTGGCGCCAAGTTCAGCCGTGAGGACCGACACGTCCGCCGGTTGGACAAGATCAGGGCGTTGGAGGGCTAACTCTCCAGGCTGCCAGCTGCCAATTGGGCCAGGGCCTCGAGACCAGGAACGCCGATCTCCCCGGCGAGACGGCCCAGGTTCTCGTTGTCGGGGCCCAGCACCACGTACGTCGGTGTCGATGTCAGGCCGTACGCAGTGACGATGCTGCCGTCCTCATCGTCCATGATGGTCGGGCTGGTCCAGCCTTCGCTCTCCAGCCACTCGCTCGGCGGCCAGGTGCTGCCGTCACGAAGCCGGTTGGTGAGGACCGTCACCCCGTACATATCGACGCCTTCGGGCAGGTTCCCCCCCTCGATCCAATCCTGGACTACCGGCACTTCAGCCTGACAGTGCGGGCACCAGTGCGCCAGCATCACGATGATCTTTGCCCGGCCGTCGGGGCCGATGGTGTACTCGTTGTCTTCCCAGTCCGAACCGGTGACCGTGGGAGCCTCCAGCCCGATCGCCGGGTCGGCGGCGGATGAGTCGAAGAAGGGAAGATTCTCGCCTTCCACCGTGACGTCACCGAATACGACGGAGTCGTCGAGTGCCGGCTCGGAGGCGATGGCGAAGGCAAGCCAGACGATCAATCCGAGACCGAGCACCCCCCCGATGATCCACCAGAGCGTGTTGTTCGAAGCCTCAGACTTTTTCTTTGATGCTGTTCTTGTTGACATAGAAACCCAGTAGGACTGCGATAACGATAAACCCGGCTCCGGCCATAAACGGGATGCTGATGAAACCGAAGATGTCGACGTACTTCGCCGAGCACGGGTTGGACGGGTCACAACCACCCCCACCCTCGAGAGCGGGGAAGGTCTGTAACACATAGTGGTAGATGGATATTCCGAGACCGATGAGAGCCAGGGGCAGCGCGTAGTACTTGACCTGGAACTCTCGGCGGATCGCCCCCACCAACAGGATGATCGCCATGGGGTACATGGCGATCCGCTGGAACCAACAGAGCCGGCATGGCTCGAAATGGATGACCTCCGAGTACACCAATGACCCCACCGTGGCCACGAGCGCCACGACCCAGGCAAGCCAGAGCGCCTTGTTGCCCAGCAACAGGGCCGCATCGGGGCCCTTGACCATCCGAATGACGATCAGACCTGTTGCGCCGATGAGGGAAACGAGGGCCAGAAGGGCGACGAGATTGCTGTAGATGAGGATGGCGTCGTTCGACATTGATGACCGCTGGTCACAGCGACGTTATCGGTGGTGGGCGGGCTGTACCAACTGCGGTTCGCGGCGGCCGGGAATAGCCCCTTCACGGGGCGTGGTCGCTGGGGTAGCCTCTTCTCGGGCGAGAGAGAAGAGCACAATGGGCAAACGGTTCCTGATTCTGGCGACGGCGCTCGCCACGGTCCTCATCGCGGTCCCCGCGACCGCCGCGGCGCCACATGACGAGTTCATCGTGGTGCTCGAGCCGACGCAGCGCTCCGTTCCGGAGGTGGCCAACGAGATCGCGAGCCTCCATGGCGGCGAAGTGGGGTTCGTGTACACGAATGCGTTGCAGGGCTTCACATTGACGATCCCGGCGAACGCCGTCGCTGGTCTGACTCGGAATCCAAGGATTGCTTACATCGAGCCCGTGCGCGAGGTCTCGGCTGTGGGGACACAACCGATTCCTACCGGGATCGACCGCGTCGAAGGCGACCTGAATCCGCCCTCCGTGCCGATGAACGTCGATATCGCCATTCTCGACACTGGCGTCTACATCGGAACGAGGACCGACGGGACGCCACGCTCGCACCTGGACCTCAACCTGGTGTACGTCAATGACTGCACTGGGGCAATCCTGTATCCCCTGCTACCGGGCGGGTGCAGCGGAACCGGCACGGTGGCGGACTTCCAGGACGGCAATGGTCACGGCACTCACGTCGCTGGGATCGCCGCCGCCCTCGACAACGACATCGGATCGATCGGCGTTGCACCGGGA
This sequence comes from Acidimicrobiia bacterium, assembly GCA_036373995.1. Taxonomy (GTDB): domain Bacteria; phylum Actinomycetota; class Acidimicrobiia; order Spongiisociales; family ZC4RG35; genus JANQRA01. Next base: position 658 of record DASUUP010000441.1, on the reverse strand, counting down.
GCGACGCTGCACTCATTCAAAGTCCTCGAAGATAACGGCACGGGCACGAGCGGGATGATCCTGGCCGGTATCGACGGAGTTACAGCCCGAGCAGATCTCATAGAGGTGGCCAACATGAGTCTGGGGTTCGTCGGGACGTCACAGGCCATAAACGACGCCATCGCCGCCGCCACCGACGCGGGCGTGACCTTCGTCGTCGCGGCTGGGAACGACGCCATAGATGCCTCTCAGTTCAGCCCAGCAAACAGCCCAGATGTCATCACCGTGTCGGCGATCGCAGACTTCGATGGTCTCCCCGGCGGCCTGGGATCACCGACGTGCCGCCAGGACGTCGACGACACACTCGCCGACTTCTCCAACTTCGGGCCCGAAGTCGAGATCGCGGCTCCTGGAGCGTGCATCTTCTCCACCCATCTGAACGATGGGTATGCCGTCTACTCCGGCACCAGCATGGCCAGCCCATTCGTCGCGGGCGCAGTGGCACGCCTCATCGCAGAGAATGGATTGCCCACCAACAATCGCGCAGACGTCGAAGCCATAAGGACGACCATCATCGGAGCGGGAGTGTCCCAGACTTCGTCATGTGGCTTCACCGACGTCGACAACAGCCCCGAGCCGCTCCTGTTCGTCAACGGGCCCGCTTTTGGTGGCGATGGCA
>DASUUP010000440.1:0-6898 GCA_036373995.1 Acidimicrobiia bacterium | reverse complement strand
TGCCTCGACAAACGAACGTTCGTTTGCCTAAACTGGAGACATGGCAGCAGCACCCGAGAAGACGTTTCAGGCGATCGTCGATGACGAGTCCAAGATCGAGCCAACCGACTGGATGCCGGAGGGATACCGGAAGACGCTGATTCGTCAGATCGCCCAACACGCCCACTCCGAGATCATCGGCATGCAACCCGAGGGCAACTGGATCAGCCGGGCACCGAGCCTGTATCGCAAGGCGATTCTCATGGCCAAGGTGCAGGACGAGGCCGGACACGGGCTCTACCTGTACTCCGCCGCGGAGACGCTTGGTGTGAGGCGGGACGACCTCCAGGAGCTGCTGCATCAGGGCAAGCACAAGTACTCGTCGATCTTCAACTATCCCACCCTGAGCTGGGCCGACATGGGTGCCATCGGCTGGCTCGTCGACGGAGCGGCCATCACCAATCAGGTGATGCTGACCCGCTGCTCGTATGGGCCGTATGCCAGGGCGATGGTCCGCATCTGCAAAGAAGAGTCGTTCCACCAGCGTCAGGGATACGAGATTCTCATCAAGCTCTGCAACGGGACCCCGGAGCAGAAGGCCATGGCCCAGGACGCACTTGACCGCTGGTGGTGGCCGTCGCTGATGATGTTCGGGCCCAACGACACCGACTCCACCCACTCGGAGCAGTCGATGAAGTGGAAGATCAAGAGGGTCTCCAACGACGACCTACGTCAGCAGTTCGTCGACATGACGGTCCCCCAGGCCGACTACCTCGGTCTCGAGATACCCGACCCAGAGTTGAGATGGAATCCCGAGCGAGGGCACTACGACTTCGGCGAGATCGACTGGGAGGAGTTCTGGCGAGTGGTCAAAGGCAACGGCCCGATGAACCGGGAGCGCATCGAGCACAAGACCCGCGCCTGGGTTGAGGGCGCCTGGGTGCGTGAGGCCGCGACTGCCCACGCCGCCAAACGAGCGAGGAGTGCGGCATGACATATGACGTTCCTGTGGCACCCGGCGAGAAGGCCGACCTGGAGGAGTCGATCGAAGGGGCCGCCGCCGGTTGGCCCATGTGGGAGGTCTTCGTCAGGGCCCGTCGGGGCATATCGCACGTCCACATCGGGAGCCTGCACGCGCCCGACGCTCGCACTGCCCTGGAGAACGCTCGCGATGTCTACACCCGACGCGGTGAAGGAGTCAGCGTCTGGGTCGTGCCCAGCAGCGAGATCTCGGCGTTCGAGCCCGAAGCAGCGGCTGAGTACGTAGAGGCCAACGAGAAGGTCTACCGCCTGGCGACCACCTACGACATCCCCGACGAAGTGGGGCAGATGTGAGGGACCAGATAGTCAGCGGTGCCCCGCAGGGGACGCCGGCCCTTCTCGGTGATCCTGAGTTCGTCCGCATCGTCAACCATGCCGACGACAACATGGTGTTGGCTCAGCGCCTTGGCGAGTGGATCTCCCGTGCACCCGATCTCGAACTCGACATTGCCTTCGGCAACATCGCCCTCGACCACCTTGGCGTGGCTCGCTCTCTCTACACACACGCCGGTGAGCTCGAAGGCGAGGGACGGTCCGAGGACGACCTCGCCATGAAACGCCCGGAGAGGGAGTTCACCAACCTGCTCTTGGTGGAGCAACCCAATGGTGATTTCGCTCACACCATCGTCCGTCAGGTCTTCTTCGACCTCTACCAGAGCCTGCTCTGGGCCGATCTCGCCGGTGACGATGACCCGACCCTCGCCGGCATCGCCGCCAAGGCCGCCAAGGAGAACGCCTACCACCTCGAGTTCTCGGGTAATTGGCTGGTGAGGTTGGGTGACGGGACCGAGGAGTCGCACGGACGAACCCAGGACGCCGTGGACGCTCTCTGGATGTTCACCGCCGAGATGTTTCAGGGCGCGACGGCGGCCTACCGGGAATCCTGGGCCGCCGCTGTCGAACGCCTCCTTGCCGAGGCGACTCTCACCGTCCCCAGCGACCCGTATCAGAAATCGGGGGGCCGGGTCGGGTTCCATACCGAGCAGCTCGGCCTTCTTCTTGCAGAGATGCAGTGGATGCAGCGCAGTTACCCGGGGATGGAATGGTGAAGCTCGCCACTGATGCCCGTCGCGTGGTCGCGTCTGTGGTCGATCCGGAGATCCCTGTGTTGACCATCGACGATCTGGGCATCCTCCGCTCCGTCGAACAGGGCGAAGACACGGTCGTGGTCACGATCACCCCGACCTACTCGGGTTGTCCGGCCATGCGCCAGATCGAAGAGGACATCGCCTCCGCTCTGGCCAAGGAGGGCTTTTCCGAATTCGAGATCCGGGTCACGCACAATCCTCCGTGGAGCACTGACTGGATGTCCGAGGAAGCCCACCGCAAGCTCGCGGAGTTCGGCATCGCCCCTCCCACCGGGCTCAGCGAGGTGCTGTGCCCTCGATGCCAGTCCGATCACCCTCGCATGGTGGCGAGGTTCGGCTCGACGGCCTGCAAAGCCCTCATGGTGTGCGCCTCCTGTGGTGAGCCCTTCGACTACTTCAAAGAGTTCTGATGTCCGAGCTGGAGTTTCACGAGCTGCGTGTGACTGAGGTGTCTCCACTGACGGAGGACTCGGTGGCCGTCGCCTTCGACGTCCCGCCGCATCTCACCGACCATTTCGACTATCTGCCGGGCCAGCATGTCACCGTTCGCGAGATGATCGACGGCGAAGACGTGCGTCGGTCCTATTCCATCTGTGCCCCCGCCGGCTCGGGCAAGCTGAGAGTCGGGATCAAGCAACTGCCAGGCGGCGCCTTCAGTACCTTCGCCTGCTCGCGACTCAAGGCCGGTGACACCCTCGACGTGATGTCGCCGGTAGGTGAGTTCACCATCGACATCGACCCGAACCGTCCACGAAAGGCTGTTGCCATCGTCGCCGGCTCCGGGATCACCCCGGTGCTGTCGCTCATTTCGACGTCCCTCGAGCACGAGCCGGAAGCGACCTGGACTCTCATCTATGGCAATAGGACCGCCAACTCGGTCATGTTCCTCGACGAGCTCGAAGGCCTCAAGGACCGGTTCCATCCCCGGTTTCAGCTCTTTCACATCCTGAGCCGGGAGGGCTCGGATGTGCCCCTTCTCTCCGGTCGCATCGATGGGGAGAAGATACGGACCATCCACGACCACCTGCTAGGCCCCGAGCCGGTGGATGGCTGGTACCTGTGCGGGCCTTACGACATGATCATGACCGCGCACGAGACTCTCGACGATCTCGGAGTGGACGACTCGCTCATCCACGACGAGCTCTTCTTTGCCGGGCCTGTCGACCCATCCAAGCTGCCACCGGAGCCACCGGTCGGCGAAGGAAGCGTCGATCTGACCGTGATCCTCGACGGACGCGCCGTGGATACGCGGATGACCCCCGAGACCTCGATTCTCGATGCGGCCCTCCGCGTTCGCAACGAGCTCCCCTTCTCTTGCAAGGGGGGCATGTGTGCCACCTGCAAGGGTCGCATCGAGGAGGGGGAGGTCCGTATGGACAAGAATTACGCCCTGGTCGACTCGGAGGTCGAAGCGGGATTCGTGCTCACGTGCCAGGCGCATCCGATCTCTGAAAAGGTCGTCGTCCGTTACGACCACCGCTGATGGTCACAGCACGCAACACCCGAGAGGACGTGGTCCGGGCAGCTGGGAGACTCTTCGCCGAACGTGGCTACCACGGGACATCCATGCGAGATCTCGGCAAGGAGCTGGGTTTGCTCGGCTCTTCTCTCTACTCGCATGTCGCGTCGAAACAGGACCTGTTGGTCGACGTGGTCGAGGAAGGGGCACGTCTGTTCGAGGCGTCGGCCGAGCAGGCGCTGAGAACGGAAGGCACCGCCTCGGACCGTCTCGATGCCCTCATCGCCGGACACGTCGACGTGGTCGTCGACAACATCGAGGTTGCCAGGACGTTCCTGAACGAGGCGCGGATGCTCGACGCCGAGCACCGGTCCCGGATCTTGTCCGCACGCGACCACTACGAGGAAGTCTTTCGCTCCGTGGTCCGTGAAGGTGCTGCCGACGGTTCGTTCGACGCCGGAGTCGATGTCAAGACCGCCTCGATCTTCGTCCTCTCCATCCTCAATGCGATCGAACGGTGGTATCGACCGCACGGCGAGCTCGATCGCGATGCGCTGGTCGCCCAGCTCTCCAACTTCGCCCGAGCCGCGCTGACCTGACGATCGGCCAGACTGTCGGCCGTGGGCGACTACCACATCCATCTCCATCCCCACGGCCCGCCCACCGGCGATGGCCCGGCGCCTGGCGTGTACCCATCGGGTCACATCGAGGCCTACGTGGACAAAGCGAGGAGCCGAGGCGTGGAGGAGCTGTGTTTCACCGAGCACCTCTACCGGTGTGTCGAGTCGGCCCCTGTCCTGGGGCGATTCTGGGAGGGTGAGCCGAAGAGAGACCTCGCGAAGCAGACGCAGGCGTTCATCGAGGAAGACCGCACACTGTCCCTGGAGAGCTACGTGGAGGCCGTGGTGTCCGCCAAGAACCGGGGTCTCCCCGTCCTCCTCGGCCTGGAGGTCGACTTCTTCCCGGAGACGATCGATGCCGTCCTGGATCTCCTGGAGCCATACCCATGGGACATCTTGGTGGGCGCCGTCCACTGGATCGGTGGCTGGTCGCTCGACCATCCCGAGGCCGTGCACGAATACATGCGCCGGGGCGTCCGCCAAGCCTATGAGGACTACTTCGCCTTGGTGACGAGACTGGCCGAATCCGGGGCTGTCGACGTGCTCGCCCACGTCGACCTGGCCAAGGTGTTCGGTCACCGACCCGATGAGCCCCCGCTCGATCTCTACGAGCCGGTCGTCGAGGGTGCTGCCTCGACCGGTACCGCCGTCGAGCTGAACACCTCAGGGATCGACGGCCTTGCCGGAGAGCTCTATCCGAGCGGGTCGTTCCTCGAGATGTTCCGGGCGGCGGGGGTGGGGATCACCCTGGCGTCCGATGCCCACCGTCCCCACGACGTGGGCCAGCACTTCGACATGGCGGTGGGGGCGGCGAGGGCGGCCGGTTACGTGACCCGACTCCAGTTTCGGCAGAGGTTTGCGACGAAGGTGCCGCTCTGATGAGAGGCCTCTCTACGGCCAGCCCTGGTGATGGGCGCGGAGCTCACGCACCGCCTCGATGGTGCGTGGGCCCCACGTCCGCGTGGGCACCGGATGCTCCACCCGGGCCAGCTCCAGGTCTTCACGGGTGAAACCGACCGGCTCGGTGACGGGGTCGATCCCGTAGAGGTTTGCGGCGTTCCAGCCGAGGATCTTGGCCTTGGCCGATCGGGTCAGGGACGGGTAGCCGAACTGCGTTTGCATCTCCTCGGGGATCTGGAACGCCCGGAAAGCTTCGATCTGGCCTTGAGGCGAGCCGTAGAAGATCGAGTCGGTTCCCCACAGGATCCGGTCTTCGCCGAACGCGAGGAGGAGCTTCCCGATCACGTGGGCGGCCTCATCAGGGCGTCTCAGGAGGTGCCACCAGGTCGAGCCGAGCTCTGCATAGACGTTTCCACCGGGTGCGATCCCGGCGTCGCGCACCGAAGTGATGAGTCGGTTGACCCCGACGTTGGCGGTGGCCTCGGTGTAAGGGCCTTCGCGTCGGTCGACCTCGAATCCGCTGTGATAGACGACGAAGGAGACATCCGGGTGGGTCCGGGCAGCGGGTCCGATGTCCATCGGCGAGCCGTAGCGGTCCTGATTCGACAACCCCTTGTGGACGAAGAGGACCGGGGTCTCGATCGCCACCAGATGTTCGAGGAACACGTCACCGACCTGGGCGAGGTCGGGATCGTGGTCGTCGAGCCACCAGTGGATGTCCGCCGGGAAGTGGGTGAATGTCTTCCAGCCGGCCACGCGGTTCTCCTCGACGGTCTTGGTCATCTCGTCGAGCACCGAGCCGATCGGCGCCGTCTGCGGAAGGGCCAGCGCGTTGACAACCACCCTCTCGTCACCCGAGAGTGCCTGAACCAACTGTCTCGTCTCCTCCATCACCTCATTGGACAGAGGACTGCCCTCCGGGTTGATGGGAAGCCCCGACAAAGCTGCCATCGTCGTGTCCGATCTGATGAAGATCTCCTCGAGGAAGTGGTTGGTGGCAAAACAAGCTCGCGGGTCGTCCTCCTCCTCACAGCGGGCCTGGGGGAACTGACTTCCCCAGAACCAGTCGCCCCGGGTCGAGGGGTCGAGGTCGTACTCCAGAAGATGGCCCTGGACATCGAAGACGAACTCCGAAGGGCCGATGATCGACCTGGCGGCATCCGAATCGAGGCGGGATAGCGGATCGAAGGGATAGAACCGCCCAGGAGCCACTCCTCTGGCGGCGGCGATCGAGGCGTCTATGGCCCCCAGGCAGATGGCCAAAGCGCTCGCCGACCTCAGAAAGTCTCGCCGGCTCATCCCAGTTCGACGGATCGCCTCATCTACGCCGGCACGAGCCAGGAGCTCTGCTCGCTTCCGGACTGGCGTCATCGGCTCGGGGTCGTATTCCCCGTTGGAGCACTGCTCGAACGCGATTGGCAGCCCTGGATCCTCGTCGCGCCACCGAATGGTCATCGCAACGCCAATACTCGCGCAATCACGGCGTTTTGGGCGTTGCCGGAAACGGTCCTTACGCTTGCCCGATGTCCCGACGTCCGCCGCTGACGTTCATCTTCACCGTCACGCTCACAGGGATCCTGAGCAACACACTGGTCACGCCGGCGATCCCCGACATTCTCGACGACTTCGATCAATCGGACGCGGCGGCCGGCGTCCTGGTCGCGGTCGGCTCTCTGGCGGGCATCGTCATGGCCCCCATCGCGGGATTCCTGGCCGATCGCTTCGGCCGACGGATCGTCCTCACCGTCACCCTCACCATCTTTGGGGTTTTCGGTGGGTTCGCCGCTCTCGCTCCCACCTTCGAGATCCTG
>DASUUP010000439.1:0-4669 GCA_036373995.1 Acidimicrobiia bacterium | reverse complement strand
AGCGACCACGTAGGGCACTAGCGTCCTCGTGTGCGCTGTCCACCAACATTCCGTCGCGCTCAGGTCGGCCAGATGACACCCCACGCTGCCCCCACCGTCCCGACCGTCACGTGCGGATTCCTTCTCGACCTCGCGTCCCGGGGAGCGGACGAGTGAGGCTCGTTGTTGCCCGTTGCACCGTCGAGTATTCGGGGCGACTCAACGCTCACCTCCCCGAGGCGACGCGACTCATCATGGTCAAGGCCGACGGGACTCTGGCCATCCATTCCGACGGCAACGCCTCCAAGCCACTCAACTGGATGATCGCCCCCAATGTCCTCGAGATCCACGACGATCGATGGGAGATCACCAACTCGAAGTCGGAGCGGCTCACCATTTGGATCCATGAGGTCCTCGAGGACGTGACCCATGAGTTGGGCGAGGACCCCGGCCTGGTCAAGGACGGCGTCGAGGCCCATCTCCAGGAGCTTCTGGCGGCTTCGCCCGACACGTTGGAGGAGGGGCTCCGTCTCATCAGGAGGGAGTACCCGACCGACATCGGTCCTGTAGATCTCCTCTGTACGGACACCAACAGGAAGACAGTCGCCGTGGAGGTCAAGCGGCGCGGTGACATCGACGGCGTCGAACAGCTCTCCCGCTATATCGAGAGGCTGAACAACGATCCGCGGCTTGCGCCCGTGCGTGGAGTCTTCGTCGCTCAGTCGATTGCTCCCCAGGCCCGGGTGCTGGCAGAGGCGAGGGGGATCGAAACGATCGAGGTCGACTACGACGGCTTGCGGGAGGCGGAGGACACAGAGCTGCGCCTGTTCGACCTGCGATGAGCTTCAACCTGCGTTGATGTTCGAAATCGTCTTCTACTCACCGGAGATCCCTCCCAATACCGGCAATGCCATGCGGCTCGCAGCTGTCACTGGATGCAGACTGCATCTCATCGAGCCCCTCGGTTTCGACATGGACGACGCCAAGCTGCGTCGGGCCGGGATGGATTACCGGGACAAGGCTTCGGTGCGGGTGCACCCCGATCTGGAGAGCTGGAGAGCGGAGACCCGACCTACCCGCGTATTCGCACTCACCGTCGACGGTGAGACGCTTTACAGCGAGGAGAGTTACGAACCCGGTGACGTATTCCTGTTTGGCCCGGAGTCGGTCGGCTTACCGGACTCGGTCAAGCTGAAGCCGTGGATCACCCGTCGGTTGCGATTGCCGATGATCGCTGGTGTCCGCTCGATGAATCTGTCCAACGCGGCTGCCATCGTGGTCTACGAAGCGTGGCGGCAGCTGGGTTTCCGCGGTTCGCCCTAACCGTGTTTCAAGCTCTCTCCGCGAGCAATCTGAGCGCGATCGCCTCCGAGAGGGTCGCCTTCTCCAGATCTGCAATGCTCTGACTCTCGTTGGGTGCGTGGAACGCGCTGGTCGGGTCGGCGGCACCCACGACGAGGATCGGGGCATCGGGGAATAGCTCGTTGAATGTGGCGATGAACGGAATGGAGCCGCCGGCACCCATTTCCACTGCCTCGTTGCCGAAGGCTTCGAGGAAGGCCTCGCGCCAGATGTCGACGGCGAAGTTGTCGGATCCGAGCACCGTCGCGTCGCCTTTCTCCTCATGGAAGAAGCTGAGGTGGGCTCCCCACGGGACGTTGGCCATCAGGTGGTCCTTGAGGGCCTGGAGCGCAGCGTCTGTGTCCTGGCCCGGTGGGATGCGCATGCTCACCTTGGCCCGAGCAACCGGGACGAGTTGGTTGATCGCCTCGGCGGTCGGCGGCGCGTCGATGGCGAGGACCGAGACGGCGGGCCGCGACCAGAGACGGGACGGGATCGACCCTTGGCCTATCAGCCGGAGCCCATCTATGGCGCCGGTCTCGGCGCGGGCCCTCTCCTCAGATATCTCAGGAACGTCCTCGACCTCATCGGACATCAATCCCGCGACGGCCACGTTCCCATCGTCATCGTGAAGAGAAGCGAGCAGACGGGAGAGGGCCATCAGGGCATCGGGCACCACACCCCCGTACTGTCCGGAGTGAACCGCTGACTCGAGTGTCCTCAGCTCGAGCTTCACGGCCACGATGCCACGCAGTGACGAGATGTACGCGGGTGTTCCCATCTCCCAGTTGCCTCCATCACCGATGACGATCACGTCTGGGTCGAGCATGTCAGAGTGCTTGTCCAGGATCTCGGGGAGACCAATCGACCCGGCCTCCTCCTCGCCTTCGAGGAAGAGCTGCACGCCGACAGGGAGGCCACTCTCCGCGTGAGCGGCGATCGCGCCCAGGTGCATCACGATGCCGGCCTTGTCGTCGCTGGCGCCCCGCCCATAGATCCGGCCTTCCTTCTCGAACGGCTCGAAGGGGCCCGTCTCCCATTCCTCGATGGGCCCGGGAGGCTGAACGTCGTAGTGGGCGTACAGGAGGACGGTCGGCGCTCCGTTCGGAGGGGGGATTTCGGCGAAGACGGCGGGATGGCCCATTGACGATTCCAGGAGCCGGCAGTTGGAGAAACCGGCCTCATCCAGCATTCCGACAAGGGTCTCTGCGGCTTTCCTCACGCCGGCAGGGTCGTATCCATCGGCACTCACCGACTCCATCCGGATCAGTGTCGCCAGTAGCTCTTTGAGGCGGGGCATGTCGGCCGCTACGGCGGCCCTCAGGTCATCGTGCATGCGAATGAGAGTACCGGTGCCAACATGGGCGGGTGTTGCGGTTCCATCTCTTCGGCATGCCGGTCACCGTCCGGACGTCATTTCTCGTCATCGCCGCCCTCATCGGGTTTGCCGGCGTCGGCAGTCCACAGGAGACGGTGGCATGGATCGTCATCGTCTTCATCTCGATCCTCATCCACGAGTTGGGTCATGCGGTGACGGCTCGTATGTTCGGCTCCGAGGTGGCCATCGAGCTCAACGGTCTCGGTGGCTTGACCCGATGGAACGTCCCCAGGGGTGAGATCACGCCGGGGCGACGCGCCCTGATCGCGGCGGCTGGCTCGGCAACGGGTCTCGCATTCGGTGGGCTGGTGTGGGTTGTGGCCAAACAGTTCGGACCGTACGACCCGCTGATCGAGTTCATCCTCGACAGCATCGTCTACGTGAACGTCTTCTGGGGCTTGCTCAACTGGCTCCCCATCCGGCCCCTGGATGGCGGCCATCTGCTCGAGTCGCTCCTGGAGAAAGTGGCGCCCGAGCGCGCTGAGATGATCGCCAAGGTGATCTTCGTCGTCACCGCAGCCGGTGCTCTCGTCTTCGCCATCTACCAACGCTTGGTGTTCATCGCCGTCCTCGCCGGGTGGCTGCTCCTGTCCGAGTTCGCGACGAGCCAAGGTGCAGAGCGGCCGGCCACCGGCATCCCGACCCTGTCCTATGACGATGCTGACGACGAGGTGGTCGGCGGCGAAGCCGAGGAGAATCCCCCGGCGAGCTCACCCGGCCCGACCGACAACTAGGTTCCCTGCTCTCATGGATTTTGCATATAGCCAGAAGGTCGAGGATCACCGGGCCCGTCTGCTCGAGTTCATGGACAACCATGTGTATCCGGCCGAGCCGGTCTTCAGTCAGCAGATCGAGGATTCGGGGGACCCCCATCACTATCCGGCGATACTCGACGATCTGAAGAAGGAGGCGAGGAGCCGTGGTCTGTGGAACCTGTTCCTGCCTGATCCCGAGGAAGGTGCCGGACTGTCGGTCCTCGAGTACGCGCCGCTTGCCGAGATCACGGGCCGCAGCCCCGAGATCGCGCCGGAGTCCATCAACTGCTCGGCACCGGACACCGGCAACATGGAGATCCTCCACATGTTCGGGACGCCTGAGCAGAAAGAGCTCTGGCTCCACCCGCTGCTCGAAGGCGAGATCAGGTCCTGTTTCTCGATGACCGAGCCGGACGTCGCCAGTTCCGATGCGACGAACATTCGAACCACGATCGAGCGGGATGGCGACGACTACGTCATCACGGGGCGCAAGTGGTTTAGCTCGGGGGCGGCATCGCATAGGTGCAAGTTCTCGATCGTCATGGGAGTGACCAACCCCGACGCCGACCGCCATCGGATGCAGTCGATGATCATCGTTCCTCTCGACACAGAGGGCGTGGATATCGAGCGTGAGCCGACGGTATTCGGTTACCAGGACCGTGGGGGACATCCCCAGATCCACTTCGACCGAGTCAGGGTGCCGGCGACCAACCTGTTGGGGGAGGAGGGCGGCGGTTTTGCCATCGCCCAGGCACGTCTCGGCCCGGGCCGGATCCACCACTGCATGCGCGCCATCGGGGCCTCGGAACGGTGTCTCGACCTGATGATCCAGCGGTCTCAGGCGCGGACTGCCTTTGGCAAGCCGCTGTCCGAGCAGGGGGTGATCCGGGAGTGGATCGCCGATGCGCGAATCCAGATCGAACAGGTCCGTCTTTTGGTCTTGAAGACCGCCTGGATGATCGACAACGTAGGCACCAAAGGCGCCCGCACCGAGATCGCCGCGATCAAGGTCGCCGCTCCCAACCTGTTGACCAAGATCGCCGACGACGCCATGCAGCTCTTCGGTGCTGCCGGGCTCACCGAGGACTGGCCGATCGCCGGCCTCTACTCGATGGGGCGCTGGTTGCGCATCGCCGACGGCCCCGACGAGGTGCACCGCCGCTCGGTTGCTCGCGCCGAGTTGGGGCGACTCGAGCCCGGCGCCGTTCCCGAGCCG
>DASUUP010000438.1:0-4581 GCA_036373995.1 Acidimicrobiia bacterium | reverse complement strand
TTCGGGACGAAGGAATTTGAGGCATTTGGCCATCTGCGCCGTTGAAACTGACCCGTACACCGTCAGGTGATCGGAGACTGCGGACGCACTAATCAGGGTGGAGGGAACAAGTCGATCGAGTCCTGGTGGTCTCGCTTCCTGGAACCGGCAGAGACAAATACTCACAGCGCACAACGCGCGTCCTCTGGAGGGGTGGAGAAGGCTGCTGACACGCTGTAATGCCAAATCCGCGCTGTCTCCCGTGGCTTGTTCCACAGATTTTGGGCTCGCTCAGGTCTGGCCTCTTGCATCAGAACCCGGATGAGTCCCCAATCCGTGCACATCAGAGCCGCCCAGGGAGCAGCGCTGCGGGGGCCGCGCCGTTCACGTCTCGATGGAACCATCAAGCCACGCCGCTGAGCTGGAGGACCTGGATCATGAGATGTACTCGGGTCCGAGATCGTCCACGCTGGTGCAGCCGATCAACGCCATGGTGCGTCTCATCTCTGAGGCGAAGTTGGTGAGCACCTGGTCGACGCCGGGTTCCCCCGCGGCGCCCAAACCGTAGAGGTAGGGCCGGCCTGCCATCACAGCGTCGGCTCCCAGGGCGATCGCCTTCACTATGTCACTGCCGCGGCGCACACCTCCATCGCAGATGATCTCTGTCCTGTCTCCGACGGCCGCGGCGATTGACCGGAGTAGGTCAAGCGTGGCGGGTGCGGAGTCGAGTTGGCGGCCTCCGTGGTTGGATATCGCGATCGCGTCCACACCTCGGTCGGAGGCGATTCGGGCGTCTTCGACCGACTGTATGCCCTTGACGACGAGCGGTCCGGCCCAGCGATCGCGGAACCACTCGACGTCGTCCCAGGACAGGGCCGGATCGAACTGACTGCCGACATACTCGGCCAGAGATATGGCATCGCTGCCGTCGCCGACGGACGTGATCCCAGCGACGTTGGCGAAGATGATCGGCTCGGATGTGAGGAACGCCCATGACCATCCCGGGTGGATGGTCCCGTCGATGAGTGTGGAGAGGCCGATCTTGGGCGGGAGAGTGAAGCCCCTTCTGACGTCCCGCTCTCTGCTTCCGAGAACCGCTGTGTCCACTGTGAGACAGAGCGCCTCGTACCCCGAGTGGGCTGCGCGCTCGATGAGGTCGGCGACGAGATCACGGTCTCGCCAGGTGTATACCTGGAACCAGAGTCGGTCCGATCCCACCTCGGCTACCTCTTCGATGGATCGGGTGCCGAGAGTCGAGAGCGTGTACGGGATCCCGGCCCGTCTGGCAGCTCGGGCCACGGCCAGTTCTCCCTCGGGGTGGGCGATCCTAGTGAAGCCGGTGGGGGCGAGAACGAGCGGATAGGCAAGCTTCCGGCCGAGCAGGGACGAGGAGATGTCGACCTGGCTCACGTCGCGAAGCACGCGTGGTGAGAAGGTCAACCTGCGATACGCCGCGGAGTTGGCGGCCATGGTCAGCTCGTCCTCAGCCCCACCGTCGATGTAGTCGAAGACGCCACGGGGCAAACGTCTCCTTGCGATGCGGCGCAGGTCCTCGACGGTGGCCGACCTGGCAAGCCTTCGCTTGCGGAGACTCAGCTCCGGAAGTCGAAAGCGGGCCACCCCGAGGGGTCCGAGCAGTCTGCGCATTCGACTCACTATGAACTCCTCGACAGGCTGTGAGTTAATGTGATATGTTACACATTTGAACGTCAGCCTTACAACGCTGACGCCTGTGAGGAGGAACTTGGTGGTGACTGCTTTCCCCGGCGGCCGCTACAACGAATCGGGATCGCTGATCCTGGTCGAGATGGGAAGGTCTGGTGTCTGAAGCTCGTCCGGTTCTCGAGATCGAGGGAGTGTCGAAGCGCTTCGACGCCACCCAGGCTCTCGATGACGTTTCGCTGACTCTCCTCCCTGGTGAGGTCCATGGGCTTGTTGGGGAGAACGGTGCCGGCAAGTCGACCCTCATCAAGATCATGACCGGCATCTACTTCGCCGACGAGGGGGAAATGCGTCTCGACGGCGAGGACTACCTGCCGCATGATGCAGCCCATGCCCAATCTCGAGGGGTTGCCGCCATCTATCAGGAGCCGTCGATCTTCCCGGACCTCACCGTGGCCGAGAACATCTTCATCGGCCACCAGGACCGAGGCTGGCTGGTCGACTGGAAGAAGATGTCGTCGGACGCTGGTGAGATTCTCCAGCGTCTGGACTTAGACACCGATCCCTCCATGCCGGCGGTCGCTCTAACCGTTGCCGGTCAGCAGGCGGTCGAGATCGCCAAGGCCATCTCCCTCGACACCCGTGTCCTGATCATGGATGAGCCCACTGCGGCCCTGTCGGCGCACGAGGTGAACCGTCTCTTCAGTCAGGTAAGCCGTCTCAAAGAGTCCGGGGTCGCCGTCCTGTTCATCACCCACCGGCTCGACGAGTTATTCGAAATCTGTGATCGCATCTCCGTCTTCCGCGACGGAAGACACATCTCGACTCGTCCCCGAGCGGAGGTGACCGAAGAGGGCTTGGTGAGGGAGATGGTGGGACGCGACCCGAGTGAGTTCTTCGCCCGCGGTGAGCACCCCGAGGGTGAGGTAGTGCTTCGTGTCGACTCGCTCGATTTGCCCGGGAAGTTCGCCGACGTCTCTTTCGAAGTCCGCCGAGGCGAGGTGTTGGGCTTCGCCGGTCTGGTGGGAGCGGGAAGGACCGACGTCGCCCTCTCCTTGTTTGGGATCGATCCTGCGGACCGGGGGAGCATCGAACTCGAGGGTGAGACGATCAACATCACCTCCCCTCACGCGGCGCTCGCCCACGGCATCGCCTATCTCTCCGAGGACCGTCGGGGTCTTGGTTTGTCGCTCAACCAGTCGGTGTCGGCGAACATCACCCTGGCCACGCTCGCCCGGTACACCACACGCATGGGCCTGGTCGATCGGGAGGCAGAGCAGGCCGACGCCTTGGCTTTGAGCAAGCGTCTCGACATCAGGACCCCCGACATGGAAACTCCGGTTGAGAACCTCTCGGGCGGCAACCAGCAGAAGACGATGCTGGCCAAGTGGCTCAACGCCCAGCCCAAAGTTCTGATCCTCGATGAGCCCACTCGGGGCATCGATGTCGGAGCCAAGGCCGACGTCCACAAATACATCGATGAGCTGGCGCGCTCGGGGATCGCCATCATCATGATCTCCTCCGATCTCCCCGAGGTCTTGGCGATGAGCGACCGGATCGCCGTGATGCGTGAGGGCCGGCTACGGGCGATATTCGGCAAGAGGGAGGCGACTCAGGAGCGGGTCATGGAGTCGGCGGTGGGGGTCTCGTGAGCTCTCCACCCGAAAGCGCCTATCGGCGCATGAGCCCGGATCGGATAAAGGAGCTGACCCTCCTCGGGATCATCGCCGGTTCGGTGATCGTGTTCGGCCTCCTCGTGGACGGATACCTGAGCGGGCGCTTCTTCAACCGGGTCACCACGAGTGTGGTCATCGTGGCGATCCTGGCCGCGGCGCAGGCCCTGGTCATCTTCAGCCGCAACATCGACCTCTCCGTAGGCTCGACGGTTGGAGTGGCGGCCTATGTGACCGCCGACTTCCTTGCCTCTAACAACTGGGCCAATCCAGTCGTGGCCATGGTCATCGCAATGGTGGTTGGGGCGGTTCTCGGCTCGTTCAACGGCTTGTTGGTTGCTTACGGGAAGGTGCCGGCCATCATCGTCACACTGGGGACGCTGGCTCTGTTCCGGACATTGATCAGCCTCTACTCCGGGGGAGCCAACGTCGTGGCGGGTGATCTCCCCGATTGGGTGCTCGGCTTCAACAACGTGACCTTTTTCAGTGTCGCCGGCTTCGACCTGCGCCTTGTCTTCCTCATCACCCTCGCGGTCGTAGTGATCCTGCAGTGGTCGATGCGTCGCCTGAGGGCCGGCCGTCGTCTCTATGCCATCGGGTCGAACCCTGATGCTGCGAGACAGGCGAGCCTCGCGGCTCCCCGTCTCATCATGTTCTCCTTCGTGGGTGCCGGGGCCCTCGCCGGCCTCGCCGGATTCATGTTCATGGTTCGGGCCGGGACGATCAGCGCTACGGCCGGATCAGGCCTCGAGTTGGAGGCCGTTGCCGCTGCTGTGGTGGGTGGGGTGAGCATTTTCGGCGGGTCAGGGACGATTGTCGGCGCCTTCCTTGGTGCGATCCTCATCGACACGTTGGAACTGAGTCTCGTCAGGGTCCCTGAGGTCAGTGAGTTCTGGCGTGACGCGGCGCTTGGCGTTCTAATCCTGGCCGCGGTGATCCTGGACGCCACGCTGCAGAGGCGGTTCACTCGCCGTCTGACGAGGGAGATAAGAGGGCCCGACGCTGCCGATCGTCAGACATCTCAGGTGGCGATGAGCACCGTCACCGAGGGAGGTGTCGCCGATGCGTAGGTGGGCGGCGACTCATCGCTGGGAGGTGTTCCTGATGATGGCACTTGCCGTCACCATCGTCGTGAATGCGTCGCTCTCGCCCTTCTATCTGGGGGTCGGCAACTTCGTCAATCTCTTTTGGCTCTCCAATGAGAAGATCATCGTGGCCGTGATCATGACCTTCGTGATCATCAGCGGCGAGATCGATCTCTCGGTTG
>DASUUP010000437.1:0-5452 GCA_036373995.1 Acidimicrobiia bacterium | reverse complement strand
CTGGGGTCGACCGACCGATCACGTTCTCCAACGTGGACAAGGTGTTCTTCCCCGAAGCCGGCTACACGAAGGGCGACCTCATCCAGTACTACGCATCGGTGGCGCCCCTTCTCTTGCCCCACCTGGAGGGGCGGCCGATATCCATGTCCCGCTATCCCGACGGCATCGACGGTCAATCGTTCTACGAGAAGCGAGCGCCCGGCCATCAGCCCGACTGGATGCGGACCACGCCGGTGGTGTCCGACTCCCAAGGCGGCACCATCGAATTCCTGCTCGCCGACTCCAGCGAGGCGCTCATGTGGTTCGCCAACATGGGATGTATCGAGTTCCACCCCTTCCACTCGACTGCCTCCGATCTCGACAAGCCCACCTACGCCATCTTCGACTTCGACCCGGCGGAAGGGTCGAGCTGGGACCAAGTCACCGCCGCCGCCCAACTTCTCAAACTCGCCCTGGGCCAGCTCGATCTCGAGGGCTACCCGAAGCTCTCCGGATCACGTGGGCTGCACGTCTACGTCCCTCTCGACCCGGTCCACAGTCATTCCAGAGTGCGTCGTTTCGTCGGCGAGGTCGGCGAGTACCTGGCCGCCGCCAACCCGGACGACATCACGATGGAGTGGGACAAGCCGAAGCGAAAGGGGAAGGTGTTCGTGGACCACAATCGGAACGCGTTCGGCCAGACCGTGGCGTCGGTGTACTCCGTGCGGCCCCGGCCCGGAGCTCCGGTGGCAGTCCCGCTGACATGGGACGAGGTGGGCACCGTCGCCAACGGCGACTTCACCCTTGTGAATGTCTGGGATCGGTTGCAGCGGTATGGCGACCTATTCGCTCCGGTGGTCCAGGGTGGTCAGACTCTCGACGCCGCCGAAGAGGCGCTTGGGATCAGGCCTGAGGGCTGAGGGCCCACGCGACGATGAGCGGAATCTGGCCCGGGAATGGTGCGTGGCCGACGGAAGCCTGGGGGTCGCAGGGTATTCGCTACGCGCGAACGGTCGTTTCCTCCCGTCCAGCGGGGGTCGGTATGGTTAGGGGATGGATCTGTATGCCCGCGTCAATATTCTCGGTGGGCTGTCGGTCCGGCTCCCTCGCGGCGGTCTGGACGACGCGATACCTCTGGACAACGACCCGATAGGTCGAGCCAAGAACTGGGAGCAGCAAGGCGTCGACTATCTCCACATCGTCGACCTCGACGCCGCGGCATATGGCGACTATCGCAACCGCGACCTGATCAGACGGCTCATGCACGAGATCGAGATCCCGGTGCAGATCGCCGGCGGCATCCGCTCCGAGGGCGAGGGAGAGAAGCTCCTCGAGAACGGAGCATGGCGCATCGTGATGGGCACAGCTGCCATCGAGAACCAGATCATGGTCTGGGAGATGTGCCGTGACCATCCCGGGAAGATCGTGGTGTCTCTCGACGTCAGACCAAATGAAGAAGTAGCCACGAGAGGTTGGACACAGAACAGCGGGAGGTTTCTCGAGGAGGTGCTCATCGAGATGTCCTCCGCTGGTGCCGTCGCATTCCTGGTCGCGGAGGCCGGGAGGGACGCGCTCACCGAGCCGCCCAACCTGCAGATCCTCTCGGAGTCACTGGCCACGGTGGAGGAGCCCGTCATCGCCGCCGGTGGAGTCCGCGACCTGGAAGATCTTCGCAAGCTGATGCTCCTGGAGACCTCCGGGAGGCACCTCGCCGGTGTGATCGTCGGCCGCGAGGTCACCGCGGGCAGATTCACCATCGATGAGGCCAAACAGGCGATCGCTGGAGGCGGCCCGGTGCGGGCCCCGGGTGGAATCCAGACCACACGCACCCCGGTAGGCGTCGTCTCGCTCAGCACGTCGCTCGAGTTCTACCGCGACAAGCTCGGGTTCAACCAGGTCCGCTCGCCGTCACAGGGCGTCATCACCGCGGTGGTCGAAGCCGGACCGGGCCAGCACATCGAGTTGGTCGAAGGCGGATCGACCCGTCCTGACTCGCTGGTGTTCCATGTCGAGGATCAGGCGAGATGGAAGGACCACCTCACAAACCTGGGAGTCGAGGCAACTGCCGACGGTCCACGTCTCATCCTCGCCGACCCCGACGGGCTGAGGATCGTCCTCGAATAGGAGCCAAACTCACTTCTGTGTCGATTTTTCCGTGCGAGAGACGGAAAAATCGACACAGAACGGTTGGAGGTCCCTTTACTTGATCAGGGTCCGGGACTGCTCGCGCAGGAACTGACGGAGGTACCAGGGGCCTCCGCCACCGGCTCCTGATGTTCCCGAGCCCTTCCAACCGCCGAACGACTGGATGTCCGGCCAAGCGCCGGTGGTGGCACCGGCGGCACGGTTCACATAGGTCACTCCCGCCTGGATCCCGGTGAACCAGCGATCGATCTCTTCCTCGTCGTTCGAGAAGAGACCGGCGGTGAGACCGAACTGGGTGTCATTGGAGAGCTGCAGACCCTCTTCCAGGTCCGACACCTTGGTGACCGCGACGAGGGGGACGAAGAGCTCTTTCTCCCAGAGCCACGAGTCTCTCGG
Organism: Acidimicrobiia bacterium; assembly: GCA_036373995.1. Lineage (GTDB taxonomy): Bacteria > Actinomycetota > Acidimicrobiia > Spongiisociales > ZC4RG35 > JANQRA01. Next base: position 2,932 of record DASUUP010000437.1, on the reverse strand, counting down.
GGCCGTGACCACGGTCGGCTCGACGAAGTTGCCACGTGCATAGTCGCCCTCGTCCCTCACCTTCCCACCGACCAGGACCTGGCCGCCCGACTCGGCCTCGGAGACAGCCTCTTTGAAGCGTTCGACCGCCGCCTCGTCTATGACCGGCCCGACGAAGACACCGTTCTCAGCGGGCATGCCCACCTGCATCTCCTTGGTCCGGCTGACCAATTTGTCGATGAACTCGTCGTACACGTCGTCGTCGACGTAGACGCGTGAGGTGGCCGAGCACTTCTGACCGCTGAACCCGAAGGCGCCGCGGGCGATCCCCTCGGCGGCCGTGTCGAGATCGGCCGTCTTGGTGACGATCGCCGGGTTCTTGCCACCCATCTCCGCCGTGACGGGCTTGGGTCGACGCTCGTTGACTGTCCGGTAGAGGTACATGCCAACTTCATGGGAGCCAGTAAAGGTGAGACCGTCGAGGTCGTCGTGATGGGCCAGATAGTCGCCGGCCTGGTCGCCACCGGTCACCACGTGAAGGGCACCGGCAGGAAGACCTGCCTCTCGCATCACGCGATAGAACTCGAGCGCCATCAGCGCCCCTGCGTTGGACGGTTTGACCACGACGGTGTTCCCTGTGATCAATGCTCCGATCGAGGGCCCTCCAGAGAGAGCAAGGGGGACGTTGAACGGGGAGATCACGCCCCAGACGCCCCAAGGTCGAAGCACAGAGACGTTGCGCTCCTTGTCGTCGAGTGCGCTCAACTCGCGCACGAACCCGTTGTTGTCGGTGATCGACTTCGAGTAATAGCGAAGGAAGTCGACGGTCTCGGCAGCGTCGCCGAGTGCTTCGAGTCGGTTCTTACCCACTTCGAATGTCATCAGCGCGGCGAGATCGAATACCTGGCTCTCCATCACCTCTGCTGCGCGCAACATGAGATCCCGTCGTGCCTCCCAGCCGGTCGCCTCCCACTCGGGCTGGAACGCTTTGGCCGCGGCGATGGCGTCGTTGATGTCCTGGTCTGTCGCCTGTGCGTAGCGGCCGACGAGGATTTCGCTGTCGATCGGTGAGCGCTCCTCGTACATCTCGCGGTCTGTGCGGCTCTCCCCGTCGACGATCACCCCGTGGGTATGGCCCAGTCTCGAATCGGCGTTCGTGATCGCCTTCTCATAGGCGTCGTTCAACTCCTGATTGTCGGCTGACATCGTGGCGTATGTGATTCTCACGGCCATCTCTCAAAATCCTCTCGGCCAGATAGCGGATGACCCCAAAGATACCGTTCAGCCAGGGAATGGGTCGCTGGACCGATTGGCGAGCAGGTCCGTTACGTCGATATCCCTGGTTATGGCCAGTCGCGCCCCAACAACGCTCCTGGCGTCACGCTACGAGCGGCTCCAGCTCCACCGAATCGTGGTCCGGGTCGGAGCTGTTGCCGCGTGGATAACCACGGCCATATATCTCGTGGCCGGGGTTCTCAGCGGGACCGACCTCTACTTGGAGGCCGTCGGGTCTTTCCTGGCCGCCGCGCTGATGAGCTATCAGCTGGTGACGGGGCGTGAGGATGGCGGGATCGCTCTATTCGGCTCCGGCGTCGTGGTGGTCGTCTGGTACACGCTGTTCGGCGACCAGGGGACGGTCATCCCCGCGGCGGTGGCTCTGGTGCTCATCTCGTCGCTGGGCATGTTGTTCAGCCTGCGGCACCGTCTGATGGTGGCGGTCACCCTCGCCGCCGCATTGTTTGCAGTGCCCTTCTTGTGGGATCTGCCCGCCGACGAGCAGATGGTCCTCGGGGCGATCATGTCTCTCTCGTTTGTGATGACTCATTTCATCTTCAGCTCCATTCAGGACTCGTCCCGTGCCGTCAACGCCCGGTACCAGATGCTCTTCGACGGGTCCCCGACGGCGGTCCTCGAGGAGGATTGGTCCGAGGCGGTCGCCTACATCCGATCCGAGTACACGGGAAAGCCCGGGCGGATCAAGCAGTTCCTCCTCGCCTATCCGCACGTGGTGCGCCGGGGCGTGGCCAAGTCGAAGATCATCCGGGCAAACGAGGCAGCGATGAGGCTCCTCGAGATCAGGAATCCGGCGCGATTCCTCGGCTATCGGGACCCTGAGTTCGTGACCGAGGAGACCATGGAGGTCTTCGTCAGCGCCCTCGTCTGCCTCTACGAAGGCGGCAAGACCTGGGAATATGAGATCCCCACCAAGCGCCGCTCGGGCGACACCCTGTGGCTTCAAAACCGCTCCGTCGACACCTCGACCGGAGCCCCAGGCACCACGATCATCGTCGCACTCGCCGATGTGACCCATATGAAGGCGCGGAACGAGGCCATGGCCGAGATCGTGAGGGCCAAGGACGAGTTCATCGCCAATGTGAGTCACGAGTTGCGCACACCGCTCACGGCCGTGATAGGTCTCACCTCTGAGATGGCGGACAGCCCGGACATGGGCCCCGAGGAGCGGGCCGAGCTGCTCGAGCTGGTTTCGGGTCAGGCATCCGAGATGGCCAACATCGTCGACGATCTCCTCGTAGCAGCGCGCGCCGAGATGGGAACCGTTGCGGTGGAGGTCCACGAAATGGATCTGCTCCCCGAACTGCGAGCCACCATCGATGGGCTCGGTATCAACGTCGAGGTGCCTCCGTCACCCACCGAACGCGTGCTCGCCGACCCTCGCCGCGTCCGTCAGATCCTCCGCAACCTGTTGACCAACGCTCAGCGCTACGGAGGCCCGAAACGCAGGGTCGTCACCGGCTCCCTCCTCGACCGGGTCTGGCTGGAGGTTCGTGACAACGGCCCCGGGATCCCCGATGACGAGGCCACGCACATCTTCGAGCCCTATGTGACCGGGAACTCGGGCGTGACCGGCTCCGTGGGTCTCGGGTTGGCCGTCGCCCGTCAGCTCGCCGAGCTCATGAACGGGACCCTCGAGTACGAGCGCAGCGCAGGGGAG
>DASUUP010000436.1:0-2250 GCA_036373995.1 Acidimicrobiia bacterium | reverse complement strand
TCCATGACGTAGAGACCGGCCGTGTCGTGAGCCTGGTTGTCTGGCCCGACCACCGACACGTCGGGATCCGCGCCCATCCGTGCCGAGCCCATCTGATGGAACGTGAAGTAGGTCGTCTGATTCGACCCATAGCCGATGGCGTCGACTCCCGCGACGAAGTCCTCGAGCCCCGAGCTCGAGCCGGGACGCCATCTCACCGGTCGAATAGTCGATGCGAGAATCTCCTCTGCTCCGGCGGCGGCGTACATCTCTGCCGCCCGTTTCACACCCTCCCTGACGTGTCGTTGGTCGACCTTGGAGAGCGTGTACTTCCAGACTGGCGTCCCGTCCTTGCGGAGCGCCACCCTCCCGTGGCCCTTGTCACGCAGCACGATCCCACCCACGTCGAGGTGGGCAAGGCCGATCACATCGCGCTTGAACGAAGCACCGTCCTCCCAGCCGATGAAGGCCGCCGGGAACAACGGATGAACTGGAGCCGTCTCGAACTTGAATCCGTAGCCCTCCCCGTCGAGGTCGGCGAATTCGTCCGAATACCTGGCCTGGAGAATCCCTGTCCAGGGGTCGACCCGTTCTGCGAACCTGGCCCAGACCGCGGTGACCGGATGGAGCCGGAGATAGCGGCCGGCCGCCTTTCCGCCAAGCCCACTCCGCAGGAGGATTGCCGGTGTGCTCAAGGCACCGGCGGTTAGGACGACTGCCTTCGCCTCGACGGTCAACTGCGCGCCGTCCACCGTGGCAACGACTCCGGTCGCTCTGCTGTCCGTCGTCATGACCCGATCCACCCGAGCCCCGGTCACGATGCGGGCGCCGTTGTCCGCCGCATCCTGGAGGTAGGTGAGGAGCGTCGACTGCTTGGCCCCGATTCGACAACCCATGGTGCAATAACCGCAGTCCCCCTCGGTGCAGCCTTTGGCATTGCGGGGCATCTCGTGCACGTGCCAGCCCAGTTCGCGTAGACCCTTCTCCATGAGCTGTGCCCGGGTCGATGGCCAGCCATGGTCGGTGTTGACGCTCAGCCGCTTCGACACCGCCGCGACGGATCGCGCGTAGTCCTCGCCCGTGAACACAGAGTCGAAGCCGGCCACGCGGTCCCACTCCTCGCGAATCGATGGAGGCGTACTGAAGGAGGTCGTGTAGTTGATCACCGTCCCTCCTCCGAGAGTCGCCCCCGCGAGCATGATGATGCCGCCGTCTGCCGTGCTGTTGAGGGCGCCGTCGAGATACATCCGTGCGTAGGCGTCGGACTCGAGATGGGTGAAGTCGGACTCGTTGAGATAGCCGCCGGCCTCGAGCACCACTACATCGAGCCCTGCGGAGGCCAGTACCCCGGCGGCGGTGCCGCCCCCGGCGCCGCTGCCCACGATCACGACGTCACAGGCCATCACGGTGTCGCCGCTTATCGACGTGACCTCGATCGGCTTGGCCACCTGAGGAGCCGGACCGTCGGGCCCCGGGTAGCCGATCGCTTCCCAGACAGCAGGCGGTGACGCCGGGTCGTTCGTTGTGACCCACAGCAGACCGACCACGGTCTTGAGTGCGCGCACCCCTCCCCTGATGAGAGAGGTCGGATGCCCTTCCATGCGACGGACGGCGTCGGCCCGTTCGTGGGTGGAGAGGGTCTGGAATGCTCGGGGCCGTCCGAAGAGTGCCAGTCCTCCGCCACGGGTCCGCAACAGTCTGAGGAACAGCTTCAGGTCCTTCTGGTCTTGTTGGTGGGGGAGACGCTCGAACAGGTCCGGCAATCGGTCGGTGAGCCCGAGTTGCGATCCGGGATCGGTCCAGGCCGGACCGTCACCCGCCACGGCCGGGAGCAACGTGTCGACCACAACGCCGAACGTGGCCAGATCCTTGCGACTGAGTGTCCGGGGCACTTTGGGAAAGGCTATTCGGATCCGCCCGAATCTGTCAGTGCCAGTGCCTACTTTCGAGGTATGGGGCCCGTCTGCCAGGTCATTGATTGCCGGCGTGACATAACCACCAGGGGCTACTGCGAAATGCACTATCGAAGAGTCCTGCGCAGTGGTGATCCAGGCCCACCAGGATCGCTTCGCGTGCGCGGGATGTGCATGGCTCCGGATTGCGACAAACCCGTTGACGCCAAGGACCTCTGCCACGGCCACTACCAGCGTTTGTTACGAACAGGAGACGTGGATATGAGCCCTCTCAGGGAAGGAAAGAAGCAGTGCCAGGTGGAGACTTGCGACCGCGAGGCAGAGAGACGCGGTTATTGCCAGGCACACTACAAACGGG
>DASUUP010000435.1:0-2645 GCA_036373995.1 Acidimicrobiia bacterium | reverse complement strand
GCGCCTCGACGTTGCCTTTGGTGATGAACAGGTCCATGAAACCGTCGTTGTTGACGTCGTCGAATTCGGCGTGCCATGCCGTGGAAGGCCGCAGAGTGTCTCCTGCGAAGGGGCGGTGAGCTGTGACCCCCGACGCGAGAGCTATGTCTTCGTAATTGGGCTGACCGGGCCCCCCGGTCAAGGTCTGGAGTTTGTTGTCTCCCTGGCTGGTGAGAAAGACTTCGGGCAACCCGTCCTGGTCGAGATCCTGACTGGCGATCCCCATGCCCCATATCTTCAGGCTTCTCCATCCGTCTTCGCTGGAGTACTGAGCCGGAGAGGCACCGTCCGTATGCCAGAGCTGTTCCTGGCCGTCGGTGTAATAGTGGCGATCGTTGGTCATGCGCAGATCGGCACGGCCAGAGCGGTTCCAGTCGCTGAAGAGGATCGAGAGTGCGCAGTAGCCGGGTGACAGCGACTCCGGCCCGAAGTACCTGTCACCATCGGGGCGGGAGAGGAAGTGGTCCTCACACTCGTCACGCTCTCCTGAATCCCCGAGACGGAGGTAGTTGCCGAAGGCCAGGGTGGGGCGTGTCGGACCGTCCTCCCAGCGGGCGCTGAAGGCGACGGTCCAATGCTCGCCCCCGTCGATTCCCCACGTCTCGTTGCCACGCTCGAATCGACAGTCGCCCGTCCCTCGTAGCATCACGTTCTCACCAACCCTGAGCACGGCCAGATCCGTGAGCCCGTCCGAGTCGACATCGATTGGATAGGCGCCGGTGACGCCGGGGAGACCGGTATCGGCAGGCAACATCCGGGAGAGTGTGATCTTGCCACCGATTTCGCCGTCGTTGACATACAGGCCGGACTCATTGGTCCCGCCCGCCACGAACAGGTCGGGCATCCGGTCGTCGTTGCAGTCGAACACCGCAACGCCACCACCAACGAAAAACTGGAACCCACCGTCGTAGACATGGTCTACGCCTGCATATTCGGTGACCTCCTCGAAGAGAGGCGGACCCGCCACCTGGTCAGCCGGCCCGCGATCGATCCACGCAGCGACCAAGAAGAAGATGGCCAAGGTCGCCAGGGCCCCGCTCACTGTGCCGCCGACCAGCCAAGCGATCGACTTGGGTCGGCCAGCCCCATCGGTGTCGGTCACTGCCCTAGCCTCCTGCATTCGAGACTATGAGAGGAGCCGAGAGCCGATGAACGAAGTGGCACCCGTCAAGTGGGGTGTGCTGAGCACCGCCAACATCGGAACCGAAAAGGTCATCCCCGCCATGCAGAGGTCCGAACTGAGCCCCGTGCATGCCATAGCCTCCCGATCGGTCGAGAGGGCGGCGGAGGCAGCCGAGGCTCTCGGGATACCGCGGTCCTACGGGTCCTACGAGGAGCTGCTGTCCGACGAAGAGATCGAGGCTGTGTACATCCCGCTTCCCAACCATCTCCATCCCGAATGGACCATCGCTGCGGCCGAGGCGGGAAAGCACGTGCTGTGCGAAAAGCCAATGGCGATGAGCTCTGACGAGGCGAGCGAGATGATCGATGTCTGTGAGCGAGCCGGGGTCAAGCTCATGGAAGCCTTCATGTATCGCCATCATCCGCTGTGGATCGAGACCAGGCGGCTCATCGAGGGGGGCGCCGTCGGCGAGTTGGTCGTCGTCGACGCCGTCTTCTCCTACTTCAACGACGACCCCACCAATATTCGCAATATCCCCGAGGCAGGGGGAGGGGCCCTCTACGACATCGGGTGCTACCCGATCAACGTGGCGCGGATGTTGTTCGGGATGGAACCGACGGGGGTGAAGGGCTCGCTCCGCAGAGACGAGATGATGGGCATCGACGTCGTCACCTCGGCGATCTTGCGATTCGGGGATGGCATCGCGAGCTTCGTCTGCTCCACCCGAATGGAGCCCGACCAGAGAGTCGATATCTACGGGACCGGAGGGCGACTCACCGTGGAGATCCCGTTCAACATTCCACCAGATCGGCCGACGCGGCTCCTCGAGACGCGCGGCGGCAACCCGCCCGTCTCTCCAGCGACGACCATTCATGAGATACCACCGGCAGACCAGTATGCCCTGCAGGTAGATGCTTTCTCCCGGGCAATACGGACTGATTCCGCCGTGCCCGTGTCGCCCCGGGACGCGGTGGCCAACCTGGAAGTCATAGAGAGAATCTTCGCCGAAGCAGAGCGCAACTGACACCGAGGGCGGCGGCGCCCACGCTCATCCCACCGCTGATAGCCCGTCGATGAGGGCGGGAGGATCGGCCACCACCTCACCGAGGACGAGCTCGGCAGCTCCGATGAGAATCGCTTTCGTCCCAAGCTCGCTGGGGCGAATCGCGCAGGCCTCGAAGGGCGCCTTCAACGCGATCTCCTTCGCACCCCTCTCGATCGCACCCGACATGTAGGGATAGAGCTGGTCGAAGAATCCGCCGACGACGACCATGTCGGGGTTGAAGATGTTGATCAGGTTTCCGATGCCGATCCCAAGCCATCGGCCCACCTCCGAAAGGGCGGCCAACGTCTCTCGATCGCCTTCGTCTGCCCTTCGCACGATCTCGGGAACCGGGCTCACTCCTGGCGAGAACTCGAGTCCCGCCCTCCGGGCCAGTGCCTCCTCGCCGACCTCTGTCTCCCAGCAGCCCCGGGAACCGCA
>DASUUP010000434.1:0-3508 GCA_036373995.1 Acidimicrobiia bacterium | reverse complement strand
CGGCCATCCGCGCAACGGCCCCTGCCTTCGTCAAGGGTGCCGTGTGCTCGGTGCAGAACGGCATCGGCAACGAAGAGGTCATCGCCTCCCACGTCGAGCGGGTAATCCGGGGCACCACCTTCCCGGCCGGTCATCTCATCGCACCCGGGGTGTGTCAATGGGACACTGCCGGCAAGACATGGATCGGGCCGTTCGAGCCCAAACCCGCGCCAATGGAGACGGTGCAGTCACTGGCCGAGGTCCTTACCCGCTCGGGCATGGAAACCGTGGCGATGGAGGACGCCCGGGGGTCGCAGTGGACCAAGCTGATCTTCAACGCCGCCTCCAACGCGCTCTGCTCCCTCACGGGTCTGGCCCACGGGCGGGCGGCGTCTCACGAGGACGTCCGCTGGGTGATGGACCAGGTGATCGAAGAAGGCAAGGCGGTGGCCTCGGAGCTGGGCATCGTGATGGAGAAAGACCCTGCGGTCTTGCTGGAGGAAAGCATCGCGGTGGCCATGGACCACAAGCCGAGCATGCTGCAGGATGTCGAGGCGAGACGCCCCACCGAGATCGATCAGCTCAACGGCGGCATAGCCAAATACGGAGAGCAAGTGGGTGTGCCCACACCTTTGAACAAAGCAGCCTGGGCACTGGTACGGGGCCTGGAAGCCTCTTGGCTACTGGAAGGAGACTGAAGCCAATGGTCAGCCAGACCGAAATCGAGCGTCGCTACGCAGCGACGAGAGAAGCCATGAGCCGAGACGAGGTCGACGCTTTGGTGGTTGCGGGCAGCGAGTACACAGGTTTCGAGGGAGCCATCAGGTGGATGTCCGGGTTTCGCATGGTCCATCGTTACGCCTACGCCCTTCTCCCTCGAGACGGCGACCCGATAGCGATCTTCCCTTCCGAAGCTCGTTATGTCGGCAACCACAGCGAGTGCTGGATCGCGGAACAGGTCTTCGCCGACACTCCCGGCGCCTGGATGCGTCAACTCGCCGAGTCGAGGGGTTGGAAGCGTGTCGCAATCTACGGCCTCAACTACGCCATGCCCGTCCGCGACTACGTCGCCATCTCGGGGGGAGACTTCGAGATCGTGGACTACGACGAGCCATTCGACCTGGTGCGCGCCCCGAAGAGTGATGAGGAGCTTCCCCTCGTCCGGGACAGCTTCGAGCTCAACGAGCGGGGCTTTTGGACGGTCCTCGAGGCCTACGAGCCGGGCAAGACCGAGGCGGAGATCTTGGCTCCTGCCGAGGCGTTGTTCGTCCGCAGCGGTACTACCCGGACCACCCAGAACATGGTCCTGTCCGGCCGGCATGGGAACGCCGGGCCCGAGTTCAAGCACCCCGATCCGGTCCGTCCGGTCGAACCCGACGATCTGTTGCTCTATTCGGTCGAAGTGGCCGGACCGACCGGGTACTGGGCCGAGTTCGCCCGACCCATCTCCCAGGGCGGTCTGAGCCCTATGACCCAGGAGATGATGGAGGCCTATCAGGAATGTTTCGAGCGGGCCAGGGCAGCCCTCCGCTCCGGGACAACAGCCCACGACGTGCACATGTCAGCGTTTGGTGCGTTCAAGGGTCTCGACGTGAAACCCGGACATGTCACCGGACACTCGATCGACATGACGATGGTGGCCCATCCCCGCATCGGCGAAGGTGTGGAGACGGTCCTGGAAGAGAACATGATCATCTCCATCCACCCCCATGTCGTCACCAGTGACGACCGTTACTGCCTATACATGCAGGAGACCTTCAGGGTGACGCCCGACGGTGGGGAGCAGATGTCCTCGGTCCCCATCGTGGCCTTCGACGGCTCCGAACGGTAGGTCGTCGCCAATACGCGAACCCAGGGTTCCACGCGTCGCTGAGCGACGCGTGGAACCCCGGGTATGTGGGAGCCGGCAATTCGTCAGTCGGTCGCGGCCAGGTCGCCTACTGCATTGTCGATGACGTAGACCCAGGACCCATCCGCCTGACGCCTGGCCACTTCAGCCGTGACGGCCCCCATGTCCAGCGGCTCCCCGTCAGGTCCGGTCCCGGTCAGTGACCAACGGTTGCTCATGTAGGCGAGGTCGCCCACAGTGACTACGACCTTGGTATCCAGAGTGATCGTGCCTCCCAGGTCGAGGAAGGCCTGGAGCGCGGGTTTGATCTCGTCGGGGCCTTCGGCGAGAGCTCCAGGCTGAGCGATGAGTGCTGCGTCCGGCTCATACAGGGCCAGGAGGCCATCCATGTCGCCGGCGTTGAACGCGCTCTCGAACTCACGGTGTATCTGTTCCGGGGTGCTTGCCATCGAACTCCTCGACTCGTCGCTCGATCGAACCTAGCAAAGGATGACTCGGCCATCTCGCGAGGGCTTTTCAGAGGAGCTGTGAGGCGACCATGAAGCCGGAGACCCCACCCAGGCCCGGCCCGGGGTGAGTGGAAGCACCAATGTGAAACAGGTCCTTGACGGGAGTCTCGTGGTTCTTGGTCTCGGGCATCGGGCGCCATGCCAGGAACTGGTCGATAGTGCAAGCTCCGCTATAAGGGTCGCCGCCGACCAGGTTCATGTTGAGGGTCTCGAGGTCGGCGGGGGAGAAGGCCCGTCTCCCCACGATGTTCTGATCGAGGTTGGTGATGTAATGGCCCAAGATGTCCTGCACCCGGTCTGCATACGACTCCCTCAGCTTCTCGGACCACTTCCCGTCGCCGGTGTCGATGTCGCCTCGGGCGTCGCCTCGGACCCGTGCCGGCAGCTCCTGTAACTGAATCCAGAGGATCGCCCCCCCTTCGGGGGCCCTGGTCGGATCGATCGACGTGGGCTGTCCAACGACGATCGTTGGCTTGTCGGGCAACAGCCCTCGCTCTGCTTCGTTCACGGCTCGGGACACACCATTGAGACCCGGCGTGACATGAACCAGCGCGACCTGAGTCAATTCATTGGACACCCACGCCGGCGGCTGGCTCAGGGCGAAGTGGATCTGCATGTCGGAGCGGCCATAGCGATAGGACTCGGCTTTGTCCGCGATTTCCCTCGGAACGGTGTCGTCTCCGAGAAGGCGCCCGTAGAGCTGAGTGGGTGTGACGTTGGCGATGACCGCTCGGGTTGCGTGGTACGTGTCGCCGGCCGCTGTGGCCACGCCAACCGCCTTTCCGGACTCGACGAGGACCGATGCGACGTCGGCTCCGACGACCATGCGGCCTCCGTTGTCTGCAACGAGCTGCCGAAAAGCGTTCACGAGGTTCGTGCTGCCACCCTTTACAACGGGCATTCCCGCCAGCCCCACGGTCCCGATGATCAGCTTGGCCATCATCCCCGAATAGGCGTCGTCCGGTCCGAGACCGGCGTGGAGTACCCAAGGGGCGATCAGGGCTCTCGCCAGGTCGCCGCGAAGGTCGTGCTCGAGCCAGGTGCGACATGTTGCCAGCGCTTCTCCGAAGAAGGCGACGGTGTCTCCCAGGCCCCGTCTTCTGGACTCCCTGATCAAGGATCTCACCGTTTTCCAACTCCACGGCTCATTCCCCAGCAGCCCAAAGACCAG
>DASUUP010000433.1:0-11768 GCA_036373995.1 Acidimicrobiia bacterium | reverse complement strand
GTTCAACGTCCTTCCTCGCATATAAGCGAGCGGAGCTATCTCGATAGTTCCCCGATCGATCAGAGAAGCGGTCTCCTCCGGGCCCAGCATGTCCCAGAGGGCGTCATAGAGGGGGCGCAAGTATGGGTCGACCTTGGCTGTCAGATCGCCGGGTAGAAACCCGAGGCGCTCCCCAGCCTCCACCGCAGGACGGGTGAGAATGATCCGGCGGACCGAGCCATTGATGAGGCTGTCGACGGCAGCAGCCATCGCCAAGTATGTCTTGCCAGTACCCGCCGGGCCGATCCCGAATGTGAGGGTGTTCTCCCTGATCGCCTCCATGTACCGCTGTTGCCCGTGCGTCTTCGGGCGCACCATCCGGCCGCGTCCGACCGGGATGCCGTCGCTGAGGACACCAGAGGGGCTGGGAACGTCATCGGTGACCATTTTCACCACTTCGGTCACACGGCGCTCATCGAGTTTCTGGCCTTCTTGGACGAGGATGAGCATCTCGTCGAGCACGGTCCGGGCTCTCTCGACATCGCTCTGCGGGCCCGTCAGCACAACCTCGTCACCGCGCGCGACGAAACGGACCTCGGGAATGAGGTCCTCGACCTGCCGCAAGTGACGATCCGACTCTCCGATGAGGTCGAGCAGCAGGTGGTGACTGGGTACGCGTAGCCGCGATTCGATGGGGTCTGGGGACACGGGTAAACGCCTTGCTCAGGCGGGTGACCTCCACAGTGTACCGACGATTACGTCTAGAACCAGAACAACGGGAGCCGGATACTTCCTTCAGTCGCCGTGCGAGGCTCTCACCGACTGAAGCAAGGAGCCGATGACTGCTCGGTCCGATTCCCTCACTTCGTCGCTTCCGGGGTTCTTGCGAAGCATCTGGATGGCGGCCAAATAGCGCTCGACGACATCGCCTTCCTCGTTTGCCAGTGCATCGAGATCGATGATCAGATCGGGCTCGGTTGCCGTCGGAAGCAGCTCGGACGCCGGTGTGCCGTAGATCTCGGAGAGGCGTGCGAATCGTTGCACCGAGATGGCCCTCTCGCCCCGCTCATATGCGCCGACCACCGAAGCCTTGAACTCCCCCTCGGTCTGAGACTCCACGTCTCCGAGGGACCATCCCCGGTGACGACGCGCTGCTCTGAGCCTCTGCCCAAGCGCGTAGTTAAAGTCTTCGACCAAAGGTATCCGCTCCCATTCGCCAAGGTCATCCTATCTGGCGGAGGAGGCGATTGCACTAACATGGTCTCAGTTTCGCCGCCGCCACGACGGCAGCCGTCTCCACCCGGAGAATCGTGGGGCCCAGATCCCATCGCCGGGCCCCCTCCGGTAACTCATCGTCGGCGAAACCGCCTTCCGGACCGATCACGACGGTGTTCGTGTCGGGTCTGGAACGCTCTCCACCCGGTTGACACACCACCCATCCCGGTTCGAGGTCGTCGAACGACACGAGGTCGGGAACGACCTCCATCAGCCATGATCCACGTGACTGCTCGGTGGCCGCCAGGACCCATGAGAAGGTCTTGGCGGCGCTGGCGACACGATTCTTGCCGTGACGGGTGCCCAACCACATGAGACGTTCCACGCCGAGCTCGGCCAACTTCTCGACGAGAAACCTCTGTCTGTCCTTGTTCGAAGGCGGTGCCACCACCACAGTCAGGCGAGTGGGTCGCTCCACCTGCTCTTCTTTCCCCCGTGCGATGAGATGCTGGCCGAGCACGCCCCGACCGAAGTTTCCGAGACCGTCGGTGTAGGTCACCTTGTCACCGTGCGACATGCGCAGGACCTTGCTGAGATGCCTCGACTGCACGACCGACAGGCTCAGATTGGGACCTTCCCATGGTGCTCCCACCACGACGTGAGGGACGTGCTTCACCGTGTCGAGGCGCGACGCTCCGCCGATTCACCACTCAATTCGGCCCACTTCCTCACCAGTTCTTCCTCTTCCGAGGTGAGCACCTCTGGAATCATGACATCGACGACGACATGCAGGTCGCCGCGCTGACGCCTGCCCAGAAGGGGCATTCCCCGCCCCGATAGCGTGAAGATGGCTCCCGGCTGGGTTCCTGGCGGGATCTCGAGGGTCTCCATGTCCCCGTCGATGGTTGGAACCTCGAGCCGGGCCCCAAGAGTCGCCTCGGGAACGGTCACGGCCAACGAGTGGACCAGGTCGGAGTCACGACGCTCGAAACGCTCGTCTGGCTCGACCTCGACCTCGACGAACAGGTCTCCGGTCTGACCGGCCCGGCCGCCGGACTCTCCCCTGCCGGAGAGACGAAGTCTCGTGCCGCTGCTCACTCCGGGCGGGACCTCGACGCTCACCGTCTTCCCATCCGGCCGCGACCCGGAGCCGGAGCACTCGGGACAGGGATCGGCGATCAGCGAACCCTCTCCCTGACAGGTCGGGCATGTCGTGACCGACATCATCGTCCCGAAGACCGACCTTTGCGCCATTCGAACCTGGCCGGCTCCTTTGCAGTCGGGGCAGGTGACCGGGTGGGTTCCAGGGCTGGCCCCGGTGCCTTCGCAGGTCTGACAGGCGGAAAGGGCCGAGTACTCGACCACGACCTCGGTCCCCGAGGCGGCTTCCTCCAACGTCACGGACGCCCGAACCAGGATGTCGCGTCCTCGTGGCGGACGGTAGGGCCGTCCCCCGAACAGACCGGAGTCACCGAAGACCGACCGGATCAGATCATCGAGGCCTCCCATGCCCGAGAACAGGTCGGAGAGATCGATCGTGTCGCCCCGGTCGTAGCGTTGGCGGCGGGTGGGGTCGGACAGCACCTCGTAGGCTTCGGCGGCCTCCTTGAATCGAGACTCAGCGGCGGGCTCCTCAGGGTTTGCGTCGGGATGGGTCTGCCTGGCCACCTTGCGGAAGGCCTTCTTGATCTCCTCGGTCGTCGCCGATCTCTCGACCCCGAGGATCTGGTAGTAGTCCTTCGCCATTTCAGTCGGACCTGGTGCCGATCTGCTCTTCGAGCTCCCGCGTCACTTCTTCCACGGCAGATATGACCCGCTTGTAGTTCATGCGCATCGGGCCCATGACACCCACCGAACCGCCTTCTCCCCCACTCTCGTACGACTTCGAAACCACCGCCAGGTCCAGATCCTCCCCAATCTGGATAGAAGTCTCCGGAGCCGCGGCCATCAAACTCATCACTTCGGCTTCCCTCTCCATGATCTCGAGGATCTTCTGCACAGTCGAGAGGTCCTGCCAGACCTGCGCCATCCGCTGCGTCCCACCAAGGAACATCTCCGAACCGCCGGTGGCGGCGAGATGGAGACAGTCGGTGATGGTGAGGACGGTCTCCTCGACGGGATTCGACAGACTCTCCTGGTAGCCATCTTCGAACGCCGGTTGCGCCCCCAGCTCTCGCCCGACGACGGCGTCCGTGATGAGCTGTTGGGCTTCCTCGATCTCGAGGGGCGTGATCGGTACCCGGACCCGACCCCGCTGCTGAACCACCCTTCCACCCTCGGTGACGATCACAACGAGAACCTGGTCGTTGGATATCTGGACCGTGTGCACGGCGCGCACGTTCTCGCGGGCGATACCGGGTGCCACGACGACCGAAGGAAGGTCGGTGATCTCGACGAGAAGGTTGGACGTCGCCTTGAGCAACTTCGACAACTCGAGGTGTACGTCTCCAAAGAAGCTGCTCACTTTCGCTTGAGCGGCCTGGCGGAGACGGCTCGGTCCGAGATGGTCGACGTAATAGCGATATCCTGCGACCGTCGGAACCCGGCCGGCTGAAGTATGCGGCTGAAGAACCAGCCCATCCTGTTCGAGGGCTGCCAGGTCGTTTCTGATCGTGGCCGCAGAGACCGCCAGTTTCGAGCCTTCCAGGATGGCGCGTGAGCTCACCGGCTCGCCGGTCTTGATGTGCTCCTCGACGAGGGCACGCAATACCTCAGAACGACGGTCTTCGAGCATCGCCATGGGTCAAGACGATAGGGGTGTCAGCGCCAGAACCGAACGATGAACGGCATCGGTGAACAGTGGCTTGCGCACGCAGAGACGGTCTGCCTCGAGCGTCAGGACGCCCACATCGACGAGTGCCCTTCCTTCATCGGACGCCAGAAGGGCATCGGTGCCCGGGCCCGTTGAGACTCCTGCGCGTCTGCGGAGACCTACAAATAGCCTGTCGAGCTCGGCATCCCAACCGTGGACGGGGTCCTCTCCCGCCCTCGGGGTGGTCTCGCCCTCGACACGATCGATGTAGGCATCCCAACGGCGATGGTTCCGGAAACGAACTCCGTTGCGGAACCCATGGGCACCGTTGCCGTAGGCCTCGTACTCCCCCTGAGCCCAGACCACGAGGTTGTAGCGGCATTCGTGTCCGGGGCGGCTCCAGTTGGATACCTCGTATCGCCTCAACCCAACCGACTCCAGGAAATGTCCTGCTGACTCATATCTGTCTGCCTGGACATCGGGATCGGGTGCCGTAGCGCCTGCGGCCACGGCGCGCCCCAACGGCGTGCCTCTCTCCACGGTCAGGGCATAACAGGACACGTGAGTGACCGCTGGAGCCACCGCCAGCTCCAGCGACTTCTGCCATGAGTCATCGGTCTCTCCCGGTGTTCCGTATATGAGATCGACTGACACGTTCTCGAACCCGGCGTCTCGTGCCGCTGTGACCGATTCTGTTATCTGGTTGGGGCCGTGACGGCGCCCCAGAAGGCTCAGGACACCGGCGTCGAAGCTCTGTGCACCGAAGGACACCCGATTGAAACCGGCTGATCTGAAGGCTGTAGCCCGGTCAACGCTGAAATCCTCCGGGTTTGCTTCGAGGCTGACCTCGGCATCGGCGGCGATCCCATGGTGACGGTCGAGTACGTCCAGGATGGACTCGAGAAGGACGGCATCGACACGACTCGGGGTCCCGCCTCCGAAGTACACGGCATCGAGAGGCCGCCATGGGTCCGACCTCTCGATCTCGGACTTGACCGCGGCCACGTAACGGGTGGCGAGTTGGTCCTGGCCGGCCACGACGGCGAAGTCGCAGTAAGGACAGACGGCCGAGCAGAAAGGGATGTGTACATACGCCGCCGCAAGATCGGCGAAACGGTCAACTTCCTCAGGTATCACGACTCGTCGTCGACCTGGAGCGCAGCGACGAACGCCTCTTGGGGAACCTCCACAGATCCCACCATCTTCATCCGCTTCTTGCCCTCCTTCTGACGCTGAAGGAGCTTCTTCTTGCGGCTGATGTCCCCGCCGTAACACTTGGCAGTGACGTCCTTGCGCTTGGCCTTGACCGTCTCACGGCTGATGATCCGCCCCCCGATGGCCGCCTGTATCGGCACATCGAACAGCTGACGAGGTATCAACTCACGGAGACGAGTGGTCATCTTCTTCCCGTACTCCTCGGCGTTGTCGCGATGCACGATCGCGGAGAACGCGTCCACCGGAAGGCCATTGAGGAGGATGTCCACCTTGACGAGATCTGCCTGTCGGTAGCCGGCCGGTTCGTAGTCGAGGGATGCGTAGCCCTTGGTACGCGACTTGAGCAGGTCGAAGAAGTCGAAGACGATCTCGCCGAGCGGGATCTCGAAGTCGAGCTCGACCCGCTCGGGGCTCAGGTAGTTCATGCCGCCGACGATGGCCCGTCGGGCGGTGGCCAGCTCCATGATCGGGCCGACGTACTCGCTGGGCGCCAGGATCATCGCCTTCACATATGGCTCAGCTATCGACTCCCGGTCGCTGGCCTCTGGTAGATCCTGGGGCGACCGGAGCTCCCGCACCTCACCGTCGGGCAACTTGACTCGATATGCCACGGACGGCGCCGTCGCCACCAGATCGAGGTCGTACTCACGCTCGAGACGCTCCCTCACGATCTCCATGTGGAGGAGGCCGAGGAACCCACAGCGGAAGCCAAACCCGAGAGCCTTGGAAGTCTCCGGCTCCCAGACGAGGGAGGCGTCGTTGAGACGCAGCTTCTCGAGAGCCTCTCGCAGCTTCTCGAAGTCGTCCCCATCTGTCGGGAAGAGCCCTGAGAAGACCATCGGCTTCGGCTCGTCATACCCGGGCAGTGGTGTCGAGGCGGGTCGAGCAGCGCTAGTGACGGTGTCGCCCACCCTGATCCGATCGATTTCCTTCACGCCCGTTATGAGATAACCCACCTCACCGGGGCCCATCGAGGCGACGGGCTCCGCCTTCGGCCGGAGAAACCCGATCTCGTTGGCCTCGTGGACTTCGCTCGTCGCCATGAAGCGGAGATCGTCCCCCGAATCGAGCCTGCCGTCGACGACGCGCACGTAACACACCACTCCCCTGTAAGCGTCGAAGTAGCTGTCGAAGACCAGGGCGCGGAGCGGGGCGTCGACGTCTCCCCTCGGTGCCGGGACCTCCTTCACCAGGGTCTCTAACAGATCCGCTACGCCTTCACCGGTCTTGGCCGAGATTCGGATGACGTCCTGAGGGGACCCTCCGATGATCCCGATCACTTCTTCGGCGGCCCTGTCCGGGTTGGCCGCCGGTAGGTCGATCTTGTTGACGGCGGGGATGATCTCCAACCCGGCGTCGATCGCCAGGTAGGAGTTGGCCAGAGTCTGCGCCTGAACTCCTTGAGCCGCGTCTGTCAGTAGAAGGGCACCTTCGCATGCGGCCAGGGAACGACTCACCTCGTAGGAGAAGTCGACATGACCCGGGGTGTCGATGAGGTTGAGCACGTACTTCTCGCCATCGACCGCCTGGTGCTCGAGACGCACCGTCTGTGCCTTGATGGTTATGCCGCGCTCTCGTTCGAGATCCATCGAATCGAGCAACTGCTCACGCATCTCGCGCTGCGTGACGGCCCCTGTCATCTCCAGAAGACGATCGGCCAGGGTCGACTTCCCGTGGTCGATGTGGGCGATGATGGAGAAGTTGCGTATGCGCGCTTGATCGGTCATCAGAAGTGAATGGACACGAGCATTGTACCTTCGCCCCGGGCACTGCTACTGTGGCCCGCAACGGAGACCGACATGGCTCGGCCCTCCGGATTCCCCAATCACTAGTTGAGTTTTCACACGTTCCGACATGGCCAACATCAAGTCACAGAAGAAGCGCAACCGGCAGAATGAAACCCGCCGTCAGCGCAACAAGGCGATCATGAGCGAGCTCAAGACCAGCATCAAGAAGGTCGAGCAGGCCGCTGCGTCCGGTGAGCCGACCGAGGAGCTGTTCCGCAAGGCGCAGAAGAAGATCGACGCCGCCGCCAGCAAGGGTGTCCTCCACTCGAAGGCCGCTGCTCGCCGCAAGTCTCGCTTGTCCGCCTCCATCGATTCGTAATCGAGACCGTCGATTACGGGGGTTGCTACCCGTACCAGCGGCAGAACGCGACGGTCAAACGTTCCAGGGTCACCCGGTGCACATCTTCAGGCTGGGTCTTGACGACGCGATCCGCTCTCACCAGGGCGTCCTGGGCACGACGCAAGGACGACTCTCGCACCCTCCCCCGCTGGGACCAGAGCCTGGCCACCTGACGGTCGGAACCACCGACCCATGACCTGAGTGTCTCCTGATCGGGGGCCGCCGCGGCCAACGACCTCTTCTTGAGATCGGTCTCCAGAGCCGCCAGGTAGACCAGTGGATGCCCGTGGACGAGAAAGTCGGATAGGCGACGCAGTGCCGTGGCGACATCGCCTTTGGCGATGGCATCGGTGATGTTCCACGTTGGCTCGTCGGGACGGTTCTTGAAACGATCGAGAACCATTTCGGCGGTGATTCTCCCCGGCGTCTCCTCGAGTTGATCCAGCGCTTGGCCGAGACTGGCGGTGTCGCTCCCGAAACGCTGGATCAAGGCCTGGGCGACGGAGCTGTCGAGATCGAGCCCTCGTTCTCTCATCTCGGCGTCCAACCATTGACCTGCCTGCCGCTCCCACATCTTCTTCACGGAAACCGACTGACCTCCGAGGTCCTTCACGGCCTTGGGCACGGTCCCTCCGTAGATCAGCACGACCTCGATAGCCGAGAGATCTGCTCCGTCGAGCAGTTCGATGAGCGTCTCCAACTCCGACTTCTGCAGGTTGTGCGCGTCCATGAGCTCGAGACCGAGGGCTTCTCCGAACAGAGAGCCCGATTGCAGCAGCGGGATCATCGGCTCCAACTCCGCCCGCAGACTGCCGTCGCCTGCTTCCCCCGCCCCGCGCCCCGGGACATCGACCCGGACCACCTGGTCGCGGTCTACACCTTGGTTGACCAGGTGTTTTGCCGCAATCTCGAGCATCTGCTCCCGCTCACCCGGACCGGGGTTCGAAGGTCCGGCGACCACCATCAACGTCATGATGTCAAGGTAGTTGAGCGGTACGACCAAAAAGCCGGACCAGATCACAGGCCATGGCGACGTCGTGTGCCCTGATGATGTCGGCCTGATGCTCCAGGGCCAGCCCCATGTACACCGCCAGCCGATGGCCGTCCCGCTTCCGGGGAATCGGGATCAGTACCGGTCGGCCCAGTGCCAGCAGATGCTCCGAGCCGACAATGACCTGTAACTGCATGCGGGAGTAGTCCTCGTAATCACCGCGATAGTTGAGTGCGATGCCCGGGTCCAGGATCACGTTGTCGACACCCGACTCTGTCAGATCTTCGAGAAGACGTCGGAATCCGTCGGCAGTGCGCTCTGCTTTGTCCTGCCTGATCTCGACTTCGCCGACATCGTGCGGGTTGGCCCCCTCCACGTAGACAGCGACCGCCGCGACGTTGGATCCGGCCACCACCTCCCTCATGGCGGCGTCGGCCAACCCACCGGTGTCATTGACGACGACCGCACCTGCGGCGATGGCCGCCTGCGCCACTTCCGGCTTCCAGGTGTCGATGGAGACGATGTGTCCCTCGGAGCAGAGTGCCTCGATGGCCGGAACGACACGCGACACCTCGTCCGATGCCGGGATCGTCTCGTTGTCGAGATGGCTCGATTGCCCCCCGAGGTCGATCATCGACGCCCCCCAGGCGCGATATCGATCTGCCATCCGCAGCGCGTCATCGATGGTTCGAGCAACCGTGTGCGCGTTCTTCGACTCGGGGGAGACATTGATCACCCCCATCACGTGTGTCACCCCACCGAGTGGCAACTCGTGTCGACCGAGGCGGAGGGTGGCTGGCACAGGGCGAGATTAGGGCTCGTGCCGCGACCCAGGGCTGTCAGCCCCACCAGGCGAGGATCAGAACCCTGGGTCGAGGATGGAGGCGGTCACATCGGGGTTGGTCCGATGGGTCGTTGTGCCTCACGCGATCGCCTTCGAGAAAATCGCTGCCGAGGGGCCCATTCGTCGAGGAACCGTCCCGCATCGTGGGGCTCGTCTCATCCCGAGAGCAGTACCCCCAGGATCCAGAAGGGTCACGCTCGATGGCACTATGCGGACTTCCAGCCCGCTTCGACCCGTCGGACTTCTGAGGCCAGCTCGTCCACGACCTCGGCGACTGGCCGCGCCGTGTCGATGCGAGTCCTGGCGAGTCGCTCCCAGTGGGACCGGCGAGGGCGTTCCAGATCGGTCGCCTCGTCCTCATCGACGTGGCGGCGATGCCCATCGGAGCCGCGTCGCTCGGCGAGGACGTCCTCAGGGGCGTCCATCCAGATGACCAGGCTTTGATCGAGGATTTTCCGACCCTGTTCGGTGTCGATGACGCTCGCCGCCGGCGAGATCACGCTCGGGTCGTCGGCTTCGACCATGTCGAGGAAGATCTCGAGCTCGATGGTGTGCAGCCGCTCGACGCCATCCCGTGTCGCTATCTCAGCCGCCGTGACCCCATCCCTCCTCTCGAGCTGAATATCCGAATCGAGAAAAGGTCGCCCCAATCGGCTGGCCAATTCGCTCCCCGCGGTGGTCTTCCCCACACCCATCGGACCGACGAGGACTACGTGCTCCATCCCACCATTCTGTGCGGATTCGTGGCCATAGAGCTGCCGGAAACCCGCGCAGAACGGTTCGAGTCCGTCATGAGGAACCGAGATCGACCACGATGTCGCCCTCGAGGTCGGTGCGGAGTACATCGGCTCCCGACATCCGCAACGTCTCGACGACCCAGTCGGCGGGATGACCGAATTGGTTCGGGCCTACCGAGATCACGGCCAGGTCGGCTCCGACCCCGGTCAGCCAGTCAGGGTCAGATGTGGCCGCTCCCTGGTGTGGCACCTTGAGCACATCGGCCCGAAGGTGGGACAGATCCGACTGGGCGAACATCTCGATGTCACCCGCCAGCAGCATCGAGCGGCGCGACCCTCTCACGCTCAGCACGATCGATTGGTCGTTCGGCGAGGCGTAGCGACGCAAAGGGCCCTCCACGACGAGCTCGAGCCCGCCAAGATGCCAACGCTGACCAACAGACGGGATCGACGCAGACACCCCGTGCCTGTCCATGGCCTCGAACAGTCGATCAGAGGCACCGGAGTGGTGTGGGTCGGTGTCGGCCCAAACGGCTCCGATGCCGACGGCACCCACCAGACCGCTGAGACCGGTTGCATGATCAGCGTGCACATGGGTGAGCACCACGAGCTCGAGCGATGTCACGCCATAGTCCCTGAGTGTCGAAACGAGGCGAGCGGCATCCGGCCCACCGTCGACGAGGGCAAATCGGCCCTCTCCTCCAGAGAGAAGGATGGCGTCGCCCTGGCCGACATCCAGAACTGCCACTGCCCCGGCCGGAATGGTGGCATTGGGGGTGACCATCGACAAAGCGATGACGACGGCTGCCGGAACGACGGCGTGGGTGCGCAGTCGGGGCATGACGGCCAGCGTGGCGGTGGCGACCAGGATGCCGGACAGGGCAACCGGGCCGAGTTGGGGCCAGCCAGATGCTGCCCGAGCCAGCTCGAGCACCACACTCGCCAGCCAGCCTGCCGGATCCACCAGAAAGCCAAGACCCCCGACTCCAATCGCACCGATCAGGGTCGAGGCTGTCACCAGCGGCGCAGCAATCAGATTCACCAGCGGTGAGAGGAGAGGCACCGATCCGAAATGGAGGAGGAGGAGCGGAGCGACTGCCATCTGGGCTCCGATGGTCACAGCAAGTGCCCGACGGACGACACCCCGCAGCGGCCATCTGGCTCCGACGAGGACCCCTGCGGTGGCGACCACCGAGAGCTGGAACCCGACATTGGATGTCAAACCCGGATCGAGAACCACCAGGGCAGCAACTGCCAGTGACAGCAACTGCCACGCCTCCAAGACGACGCCGAACAGGCGGCCACCAAGTGCGATCCCGGCCATCACCGCGGCGCGAATGACGGAGGGCTCGAATCGGGTAGCCGCCACGTATACCGGCAGACTGGCCAGCGCGAGAATTGCCCTCCGTCTGGGCCCCATCGAAAAGGGGCCGGCAACGACTGCGAGGAGGCCAAGAAAGAGCGCAACGTTCGACCCCGAGACGGCGACGAAATGGGACAACCCACTGCGACGCATTGCCTCCACATCGATCTCGGACACATGGGAGGTGTCCCCAATCAGAAACCCGGCAAGGAGCCCGCGCCCGGCGTCATAGGGTTGGAGAGCTTCCTCGACCCTGCGGCGAAGCGCGGAGCCCGCCCTGTGCGGCAGGAATCTGCTCGGAATCACCTCCTGGACACGTTGCACGTCGAGCACTGCCCCGTAAGGTCGACCAGCGGCAGTGCCAGGCGATCCCCGAATCTCACCAGACACCTCGGCGACGTCACCCCTGGAGAGCCCGGTGCCCCCCTCGAGGTCGACCAGCACAACTCCATCCGCCAGCCTTCCAATGGCCCACTGCCCGTAACTGCCATCGAACGTGTCGGTAAGAAGCGTCACCTGACCCCGAAATGTCCGCTGCTCCATGG
>DASUUP010000432.1:0-3937 GCA_036373995.1 Acidimicrobiia bacterium | reverse complement strand
TTCCACGGATTGGATGCGTTTCCCTTCTCGGATGATCTCGGTTTCTATTCGAAGATCCACGAGCGGGATGACCCTGAAGATCTCGACCGTCAGACGATCGACCTGCATCTCGGCGAGTGTGGGCACCTGTTCTTCCACGTGGCCCGCGACGAGGGAAGCGAACGCTCCGCCATGCTGGCCTTCGTCGTACCAGCCGGCGTTGGCGAGAGGCGTGGAGCGATAGACATTGGCTGACTCGCCCGGGAGATAGACCCCGGGGTATTCCTGGCTCATGGGGATTGGACGGTAACGGAGACCTTTCGGCCGGCCATCTTCCGTTTAGCATCACGTGCCTGTGACCACAGAAGAGATAGCGAGAGAAGAACCAGGCGTCGTAGCCCGGATCGGGACGCCGCTGATCGTGGCCTCGGCCCTCGCTTCCACCTTCGGGATCGTGGTGGCCCAGTTCGTCGATGATCTTGGCGATGGCCTGCTCGCCGAGTTCCTGGGCGGCGATGCGATTCTCTACAACAACCGGGTCGAGTTCACCGGCGCCACCGATCTGGCCTGGGGCGGCGGATTCGTCCTATGCCTCGTCATTGGCCTGTTTGCGCTGTTCATCTACCCGACCCAGCGCGGCCACGGTGTGCCTCGTCTCGTGTTGTTGTGGATGCTCCTTCACGTCCTACGGCAGGCGTTGACACAGGCTGCGATGCTCCCGTTCACCGACGACAGCCAGTTGGCTCTCGCATACGACGCCCTCGACGTCCCACCCGGACTCGACGTCGTGATCGCAGCGGGAGGCGGTCTGGGTCTGCTCCTGATCGCACTTGCAGCTGCCTCGGCATTCCTCGCGTTCACGCCCAACCGCCGTCTCGTCTCCACCCCGCGCCGTCGCACCATCCTCGCAATGTGGATTGCGTTGATACCGGCAGTGGCCTCGGCCTTTGCGGCCATCCCCTACTTCCTCCCCGACAGCCAGGGTCTGGTGCTACCGGGTCTCCCACTGGCCGCACTCATCTTCCTCGCCACACTCGCCGCAGCACCGGGAACCACTTCGGTCACCGGTCCCGAGGACGAGCGCCACATCACCTGGCCATGGGGATTCATCGTCTTCATGAGCCTGCTGCTGACCATCTTCCTGGGGGTGTTGCAGGGCGGCGTCTCGATCGATCCGAGGCTGTGGGGCACCGCTCAGTAGTCATCACCGTCAGCGACGGTGTTTCCGCCGGTGTCCGCGACGACGGCTCCGGCGAGGCTCTCGAAGAGCTGTTGACCGGCGCTGGCTACGAGGTGACGAGAGATCTCGTGCCAGACGAGGCCGACCAGATCCGCGACGCCATAGTTCGCGCCTGCTCGACCTCAGACCTTGTAGTCACAACGGGCGGGACCGGGTTCGGGCTGCGAGACGTCACTCCCGAGGCAACCGCCCAGGTTCTGGAGCGAGAGGCTCCGGGTCTGGTGCAGGCGATGATCGCCCGGGGTCTCGAGGCCACCCCGATGGCGGCCCTGACCCGCGCCAAGGCGGGGACTGTCGGCAACTCACTCGTGATCAACCTCCCCGGTTCACCAAGAGGAGCAATAGAGAACCTGGAGGCCGTGATGGACATCATCCCCCATGCCCTGCGACTGCTCTCCGGAGACAACTTGCACCATCGAGGCCAGCACCATTGAAGGTTGGGACTGTCCAGCCACTAGCCTCCGGGCGGCTCCCCAACATCTCTGGAGAACGATGAAGATCGCACAGGAATTCGTGGTCGCACAGCCACCTGCCGACGTTTGGACCTTCTTTCAGGATGTCCCTGCAGTGGCGCAATGCCTTCCGGGTGCGGAGTTGACCAACGAGAGGGAAGACGGCTCCTACGAGGGCAATCTCTCGGTCAAGCTGGGACCGATGAGCGCCGCATTCGAGGGCACCGCCACGATCACACCCGATCAGGCGAATCACACCGCCACGATCGACGGCAAGGGCGTTGACAAGAAAGGGGGTTCCCGCGGCCAGGTCAAGGTGACCTACGCCATCGTCGAAGACCCGGCAGGCTCGAAGGTGAGCGTGGACGCCGACGTGACGCTCTCCGGCCCGGCGGCCCAGTTCGGCCGTACGGGGCTCATCAATGAAATGTCGAAGAGGTTGATCGGCGACTTCGTGACCTGCCTGGAGGGCAAGTTGGGGGCAACCTCCGAGGAGGAAGCGGACACCATCAGGGCCGGGGAGGTCAGAGGGATCTCGCTCTTCTTCTCCTCACTCTGGTCTTGGATCAAGAAGCTCTTCGGAGGCTCCAAGGAGTGAGAAGCCAGGTTCTGGCGCTCGCGGCAGCGGGCGCGCTGCTTCTGGTCGCGTGCGGTGGTTCGGACGGGGGTGGCGACTCCATCCAGGGAGAAGACGTCGTCGTCGACATGTTCGACAACCGCTTCGAGTACACCGAGATCATGATCCCGGTCGGGGGCTCCGTCACCTGGCGTGGAGCCGGCGCAAATTTGCACAACGCCGTCGACGCCGACCAAGAGTGGTCGACCGAAGACGTATTCGGGAGCCCCGACCAGTACGAAGGTGACGAGGCAACGCTCACTTACAGCACCGCCGGCACGTATGTCTTCTACTGCACCTATCACGGCAACGCCCAAGGCGACGGCATGGCCGGCACCCTCATTGTCGGGGACGGTTGATGCGCCGCCTGGTGGCTCTGGTCCCGCTTCTTGTGCTGGCCATAGCCGCCTGCGCCGGCCCACCGGAAGGGGATGCTTCTCCAGCTGCCATCGGCGACACGTCCACCGATGCGCCGTCGGAGTGGTCGGGGGGCACCCGTCATGTCCCGGCGGACTACCCGACGATCCAGGCGGCCGTCGACGCCGCCGACCCGGGCGATCTGATACTCATCGATCGGGGCATCTATCGCGAGACAGTGGACGTCACGACGCCGGGGCTGACCATCAGGGGGGTCGACCGAAACGATGTGATCATCGACGGCGAATTCGAGCGGGTGAATGGGGTCCAGGCCTTGTTCACCGATGGGGTTGTCGTTGAGAACCTGACCACCATGAACCACACCCTCAACGGGGTGTACTGGAGTGGCGTCCGCGGCTACCGGGCGTCCTATGTCACGGCCATCAACAACGGTGACTACGGGATCTATGCCTTTGACTCCGGCGACGGTGTGTTCGAGCATTCCTATGCCAGTGGATCACCCGATGCTGCCTACTACATCGGCCAATGCAACCCGTGCGACGCCGTCATAACCGACTCCACAGGTGAGTACAGCGGGCTCGGATACTCGGGAACCAACGCCTCCACCGACATCTACATCGTCAACAGCGTGTTCGCGCACAACGGCAGCGGGCTCGCCCCCAACTCACTCGACAGCGAACTGCTGCCCCCGGTGGGGAACGTCGTGATCGCAGGCAACCTGATCCATGACAACGGATATGGGGAGTTCCCACACAAAGGAGCGCAATGGGCGGGGCAGGGAATGGGCGTCGCCCTCGCCGGGGCGGAGGGCTCACTGATCACGAAGAACCGCGTGGTCAACCATCCGGGAGTCGGCATCCACGTGTTGCCCAACATCGACAAGAACGTCTACATGTCGGGGGACAACACGGTGACCGAGAACGTCGTGATGGGCTCAGGCCTCGCCGATCTGGCCCTGAGCGGGATGTCTCGCTCCGGCAATTGCTTCGAGGGAAACGACGTCTCCTCGACATTGCCCGTGGCGTTGCAGGGCACGCAGCCGTGCGCGGGTCTGCGTTTCCCTGCTCTGTGGCAGTTGGGGGCGATCACGGAACAGCTGGGGCGAATCATCGAGTTCGAGCAGGGTCTCGACGACGAGGTGTTCTACGGCGACATGCCCCACCCAGCCGACCAGCCACAGTTGCCCGGAGCAGCCGACGCGCCAGTGACGCCGGCAGTGAACGTCTTTGCCTCGGCAGAGCCGGATATCGATTCCATCGAAGTCCCGGAAAT
>DASUUP010000431.1:0-4887 GCA_036373995.1 Acidimicrobiia bacterium | reverse complement strand
TGCCAGACGTCGTATGGAGTTCGCAACCTCCTCTTCGGTCTGGAACCGGGCATGACCGAGCAGCAGGCGGTCCGCCTCCTCGGATGGAATGGGTCCCCGCTCTCCTGTCACCTCATGCTCACCGCGGGCGATCGTGCTCGGATCGGGCTGCTCAGCCCGGGAGACCGCCCAATAGGCAGAGGAGACCCGCTGACCGTCGCGTTCGGCATCTGGGGAGCACTCAACTGCCGCGCGGGCTGGGTGGTCGAAGCAGCCGAGGAGATGCCTGATCCCATCTCCGACTACGTCGACAAGCTGGTCGGGCCGTACTTCGCCGCCATCGTCGAATGGTACGAGGCGCTGCACGTGGGCCAGGCCGGAGGTGTCCTCTGGGAGATCATCGACCGTCATCTCGGTGACCCCTTCTTCGGGATCTTCCTCAACCCTGGTCACCAGATCCACCTCGACGAATGGGTCAACTCCCCGATTCGCCCCGGCTCGAAGATGGAGCTTCGCTCGGGCATGGCGATGCAGGTGGACGTCATCCCGGCGACGGGCACCCCGTACTTCACGACCAACATCGAAGACGGGATCGCTCTGGCCGACGAGTCGCTTCGTGATCAGTTTGCCCACATCTACCCGGAGGCCTGGGCCCGGGTCGAGAATCGGCGACGATTCATGGTCGAGACTCTCGGTATCGATCTCCATCCCGACGTCCTGCCTTTCTCGAACATCCCCGCCTACCTCCCTCCGTTTCTGCTGTCGCCGGGGCGTGCGATGGTGGCCGGCTGACGCTCAGCCTTCGATCACCCGGACTATCGACCAACGCTCGCCTCCGAGTTGCCGCATGACGAACGTTGCCTGGAATGGCCGGGACGTCCGGTCCAGCTCGGTGCCCAAAGGGTCGTGGACGACCTGCTCGACCCGGCCGGCGGCGACGAAGGCGAGCGCGGCCGAGGTCTGTCCCTCCGTCTCGTTTGCGGCGCGCAAGTGGAGCGATTCGAACACGTAGTGGTCGACCGGTCGCCTTCCCTCGGTCACCGCATCTTCTAGCCGCGCCTGGATCTCGTCGAGACGCTCACCGCCGTCCGCAATTGCGATTCGGGAGACGTCGGCATGGCGGATCGCCTCCCCTTCCAGAGCCAGGTTCTCGGCGAGCATCATTGCGAGCCCGGAGGTGACATCGTCGTCGACCACCATGTCGATCGTGGCGACCGAAGGATCGACCGTGACCCTGGGAAGAACCGAGGCATCGATGTCGACGGAGACGATTGGCTCCGGGGGGGAGGGAGCGAGTACCGGCTGACGCGCCGGAGAGCCGGCGACCACGATCCCGGCCGCAACGACGACGAGGGTCGATCCCAACACCAGCCCCCGTCCGAACGATCCAGCGGGGCCGGTCGGGCCAGCCAGTCGGCTCACCAAGGCCCTCACCCCGGAGTCCTCGGCGGACGTAGCGGGGAGAACCCGGTCGAACACGTAGCGGAGAGGGCTCCAGATGACGAGGCCGGCCAGCAGGCCGACCTTGGCCCCATACTCGAGTGTGTGCGGCGCGATCATCAGCGTGGTGAACACGCCGAGGCTGGCGGCGAAGGCAACCCGGGCGGTGCGGCCCTCGGGGATCGTCTTCGGGTCGGTGATCATGAAGAAGAGGAAGATGAGGATCTCCGGCGACGTCGATAGCTTCGTCCAAAAGCTCTCCCCACACACCGGGGTCGTCGACCACGTCGCAATAAGGCAGTGACCCGAGGCTGCGAGCACGCCGAGACCGGCGACCAGGACGAACCAGAAGACGACCGCCATCTCGAGCAGGCGGAGGTTCCGCGTGATCGCAACACCGCCGAAGATGATCACCGCGTAGGCCAGGAGCATCCAGAAGTCGAGGGGAGCCCACCAGAAGTCGAGAGGCTCGAGGACAGAACTGCTCACGACGAGGAAGACAACGACCAGGCCCAGGTTCGAAGGGTTGAAGATGTGGCTTCCGCGCCACCGCAGCACGTACTTGCTCAAGACCGACATTCCGGCAACGAGGGCGAACCAATACCAGCCGTCCCAACTCCAATACTCCCCTGTACCGGTAGGGACATAGCGGAGTATGAGTGCGACGCCGCTTCCTGTCAGCATCCCGCTCGCGGGCCACACGAGTCTCCCGTCTCGCGCGAATGTCACCCCGACATCGATCATCCCGGCGAAGACGATGGCGACGAGGATCTGAGGTACCGACACCTCGAATCCGAGCGCGGCGATCCCGATGATGTGGACAGTGATGATGACGGCGGCGAGATGGAGTCGCGGGTCGCGTCGGTTGGGCAGCACGACTGGAATGTCTCTGTCGCCGACCCGCATAGAGCGCGGTGTGATGAGGGCCGTCATTCCCGATGAGGTTAGGATGCCAGGCGGCGTCGGCAGGACGATGCTCGACGTCCCTGCCGGTCTCTCCCGGAGACTCGGCCTGTGGGAAGATCAGGCGAGTCGGGCGATCAGCTCTCGACTTTCTCGGCGAGCACTTCACGCAGCTTCGCCGCGAAGGCGTCCGGGTCGCCGCTCTGCCCGTACTCACCGCCCAGGAAACCGCCATGGTCACTCGGGAAGATCACCACGTCCCGGCCCAGTCGTTCGGCAACTGCATGAGCCCCACGTCGTGCCATCTGACCTCCCGACTCCGCCCCGGCCGCGATGACGATCCGCGTCGACGCCCTCTTCAAAGCCTCGAAGTCGGGCTCGTAGTGAGTGCAAGTGACCATGTTCTGGCCCAGGAGGACATCGGTCCTCGAGCCATCGTCGTCGATCGGCAGCCCGAACATCGCCGGGTCGGGTGGATCCAACCTGGCATCGGCATCGGAGAACGGCCCCTCATGGCTGGTTACGGCGATGAAATGAGCCATGCCGGCGCCCCAACCGCTCCGCTGGTACGTCTCCTGGACAGCGCGTGTCACCGCAAGGGCCGCCTCCCGGTCGGACAGGATCGCGGCGAGTGGAGGTTCGTGAGCCACCAGAGTCCGGACTTGCTCGGGATGCCGCGCCACCAGCGCAAGCGCGTTGACCGCGCCGCCGCTGCTGGCGAAGACGTCTACGGGTCCGCCCCCAACGACGCCGATGATTCGGTGGAGGTCGTCGGCGTGGATTTCGGGATCCACGTAGCTGGCAGGGTCGTCCTTCTCGCTGCGCTCGCTTCCGCGGGGGTCATAGGTGACGATGGTCCTGTCCGGGAAGTGCCCTGCCAGGGAACCGAAACCGGCGGCGCCCATCGGCGAGCCGATCAGTAACAGGATGGGCTCTGGGCTCGCGTCTTTGATTCGGAGGTCGTAGGTGAGGGTGGCCCCGGGCACTTTCAACGTGTGAGTCGTCGGACCAGATGTCGTTGTGGTCATCGGTTTCTCCTAGAGCGTCTCCTCACTTGGTGACGGCTCCCTCTTCGAGGATGTCATCGATCTGCCCCATCGCCTGGGTCATCCCCTCCTCCATGCCCATGGCGAGCACTTGTTCCATCGACTGCGTGTCAGGGAAGACATTGGCGATCGACATTCGGGTCCGGCCCTCTCCGATGTCCTCGATGGTCACCGTGGCGGTCATGACCGGCATGTCGGGGTTGGGAGTGCCGTCGTCGTCGGCGAATCCATCCCTGAAGACGAGCGAGTGCGGCTCGTCCACTTCGAGGACCTCCCAATAGCCGCGCGGCTGGTCGCCCTCGGGCCCGGTCATGTGGTACTCGACCCGACCTCCCGGTGTCAGGTCGTGCGCCGTGAACGTGGCTGGATAGGTCGGTGGGCCCCACCAGCGCTCCAACTGGCGCGGGTCTGCCCACAGTCTCCACACTCGATCTGGCGATGCGTCGAACTCCGCCATGACGGTCATTGATAGGGAGTCGGGGTCCTTGTGTACGGCGGTGACAGTCATTGTCTGTCCTCCTCTGTCTCGTTGATGATCTCGCTCATGCGGTCGATGCGACCTCGCCAGAGCTCCTCGTAGCGGTCGAGGAGACGACGGGCCAAAGCGAGTGCCGCCACGTTGGTGTGGACGACTTTGCGTCTGCCCCGACGATGCTTGGTGACCAGTCCGGCACGCTCCAGCACCGCGATGTGTTTTTGCACTGCGGCGAAACTCATCGGGTAATGGTCGGCGAGCTCGCTCACTCCCTCATCGCCGGCAATGGCACGGCGAACGATGTCGCGACGGGTGGCGTCAGCGAGAGCGGCGAACACCTGGTCGAAATCGAGAGCGGTCTGCATGCTTGATACAACCATACGGTTGTATTAATGAAATGTCAATCCACTGGGTAGGTTCGGTCGATGCGCATCGCGACGTGGAACGTGAACTCGCTGTCGGCGCGTCTCCCCGCCATCGAACAATGGTTGGACCGGGCGGTCCCGGACGTGCTGTTGATGCAGGAGACCAAGCTTGCGGACGATCAGGTGCCCGAGCTCTCGTTTCGCATGGCTGGATATCAGCTCGCCCACCATGGAGAAGGTCGTTGGAATGGCGTCGCCATCGCCAGCCGCCAGGAGATAAACGACGTGGTCACCAACTTCGGGGACGGCCCCGTGCGTGACAGCCGCTCGAAGTCCGCGTCCGACAGCGAGGGTTTCGACCCCCTGACCGAGGCGCGCATGATCGGTGCCGTGACTTCGGGACTGCGGCTCGTGAGTGTCTACGCCCCGAATGGCCGTCAAGTCGGATCACCCTTCTTCCAGGGCAAACTGGTCTGGCTCGAGCGACTTCACCAATGGCTAGTCGACAACTGCTCGCCAGCCGAGCCCTTGGTTCTCGCGGGCGACCTGAACGTGACTCCCACCGACGACGATGTGTGGGATGCCCGGGCCGCACACGGCGGGACTCACGTGTCTGGGGCCGAGCGAGCCGCCCTCTCCAGGCTGCGGGATTGGGGGCTGGTCGACGCCTACAGACTTC